>JASJAN010000004.1 GCA_030066985.1 Desulfobacterales bacterium | reverse complement strand
AATCAACTAATTAACCTCTGAACCCCGAACCCTGAACCTTTGAACCTGGTGATTGACATCCGGCGCCAGCTTGGATATAAGCGGCCATTTGAAGTTTTAAGTCACAACTTTGCGCAATGGCGGCAAGGAAAGGATAACCGTATGAGCGATACAGATCGAATGGCCAATGTCGAGCCGGTTCGACTTGGCCCTGACAGTCAATTTAAATTCAAGTGTCACCCGGGCGTGGAATGTTTTACCGAATGCTGCCGGGATATCAGTATCATTTTGACACCCTACGATATCATTCAACTTAAAAACAAACTTCAGTTGAAGTCGGATGAATTTCTAGCCATCTACACCGAACCGCAGATGCTGGAAAAAACCGGGTTGCCGGTGATCACGCTTAAATTCCTGGACGACGAAAAACCAGATTCGGACAGTAAACTATGTCCCTTTGTCAGAGAAAACGGTTGTCTGGTGTATGACAACCGGCCCACCACCTGCCGCTATTATCCGCTGGGTGTTGCGTCGCTAAGCCATAAGGAAGATGCTGATGGGGAAGAGTTTTATTTTTTCGTACATGAACCGCATTGTCTGGGATTCAAAGAAGACAAACTATACACCGTCAAAGAATGGCGCAAAGACCAGGGCGTCGATATCCACGACCAAATCAATGCGGAGTGGACCGATTTACTGGTTCGCAAGCGATCCTTTCCGCCCAATATGCAGCTGACCGAAAAAACGAAGAATATGTTTTTTCTGGTGAGTTACAACATCGATAAATTTCGCGAGTTTGTTTTTGAAAGTTCGTTTTTAGATCGTTACGAGGTGGGCGATTCGGTCCTCAAGCGGATTAAGGATGATGAAATCGAATTGTTGAAGTTTGGTTTGACTTGGCTTAAATGGCTGCTGTTCAAAGAAGGTGATTTCAAACTGAAGCCAGGAAGTAGCGAATCGACACAATAAGTAATTGATGCCAATTGGCTACGTTGAAATTAGCTCTTTCACCACGAAAGCACGAAAGAACAAAAACACGAAAAAGAAGCAAAAAATTTCGTGTTTTCGCGGTTAATTAATTTTCAATTTCAACAGATGTCGAAAATCAATAATCTGTATAGGTCAATCCCTCCCAATACTTCTCATTCTCCAGGCGCTCGCTGATATCCACGTTAAAAAATTCCGCCACGGGCTGTAAAATTTCAGGTGCCGTGGTTTGTACCTTGCGTGCGGCGTCCAATACGGTTTGTAGAGCATTTTGCGTCAATTTGCCCAGCGGCTGCCGGCACATGCCCGACGGCATGCCCAAGATGGACATTAGCGCTTTGTATGCCAGCGGGTTCCTCGCCCTGAAGGACACCTCTCCATAAGCTGTTTGCTCAGTTGTTTTCACCGTTACCAGATTGAAAAGCGGTTCCAGTTTCTGCATCAAAGACTTGGCTTCAGAGGGGTTGTCTTCATTGAGCAATTGAACCATCTGCGTGACAGCTTTGGGTGCCACGTTGGACGCCACCGAGATCACCCCGGCACCTTTGATTTGGGGATCAGTCATCATTTCATAGGTGATGCCATCATCACCGGATAAAATCATAAAATCAGCCCCACAGCATTCTCGGGTTTGCTTCATGTTATCAAGGCTTCCGGTGGCTTCCTTTACCGTCCGGACGTTCGGGTATTCTTTATACAACAGCGCCAGATCCTGCGGATACAATTGGGTACCTGTCCGGCCCGGAATGACATAAGGGATAATATCCAGATCCTTATAAGCCGCGGCGATCGGCGCGATGTATTCTTTGCGGATTTCAAGTGAGCTGGGCCCATTGTAATAGGGCTCCACCAACAATACCGCATCAACCCCGACTTCAGCCGCATGCTGGGTTGCCGCCAGGGATTCTGTGGTATTGTTGCTGCCGGTTCCGGCAATGCACAGGCACTTGTCTTTGGTCTTTTTGGCGATCGTTTCGGTAACTTTATTGTGTTCATCCCAGTTGAGAACCGGGCTTTCTCCTGTGGTCCCAACAGCCAGAATGCCGGTGATGCCGTTTTGAATCTGAAAATCGGCCAGTTTTTCCAGACCCTCATAGTCAACGGCATTGTTAGTAAACGGTGTGATGATGGCGGTATAGCATCCTGCTTTCATGATAGCCCCCTTATGGCAATTTCATCTTGTTTTATCCCTGTAAAGTCTTAATATTAAGGGTATTCAAACGGTAGTTAAAAGCCAAATTGATGTCAAGTAAAAAGATGGTTAAGGTGCGCAGTGCTTGAAAAACGCGCATATTTCCTGTACAAGCCATGGCATTGTCTTGATGATCTGAAAGTCATCGCAAAATTCAAATCCGAAAGAAGGAAGTTATATCATGACCAAAGCGAAAAACGCGGATGAATTTATTGCCCAGCAGCGACAGGCCATTGCTCAAAATCCGGAATGCGGTAACTCGCATTACAATCTGGGTGTCGCCCTAATGGGCCAGAAAAAATATGATGAGGCCGAAAAACACCTCTATGAGGCCGTCGAAAACAGCCCCGGGCTGGCCGAAGCGTATGTGGCCCTTGGCGGAATCGCTCTGCAACGCGGTGATCTGGATGGTTGCTTGCGGCAAAACCGAACGGCGGTAAAAGCCAGACCCGGGTTTTCCGAAGGCTGGGGAAACATCGGCTTTATCGAACTTCAGAGAGGAAACCTCGACGAGGCCATCAAAGCCCTGCAAAAGGCGACCACCTTTAATTTCAGGTACGTCCAGGCTTTTGCCAATCTGGCCAACGCCTACTTGATGAAGGGCATGATCGACAAAAGCATTGAAACCAATCTGAAAGCCATTGAGTTGCACCCTGATTTTGCACTGGCACACAACAACCTTGCCATTGCCTATCTAGAAAAAGGAGAGACCAAAGCGGCGATTGAACACTGTGAGCGGGCAGTTGAGCTGGGATATGAGGTGCCGCCTAATATTTTAAAAGAGATTGAAAAACTCAAGCAGTCATAAGACAGAAGACAGAAGCCAGAGGTCAGAAGTCAGAAAAAGATGTCATTACGATTTTTTGTCCTCTGTCTTCTGATCTCTGAGCCAAAACATGCCCCTTATCTCCTTTTTCACATCACACAGCCAAGATCCGGTCACCCATAATAGTTTAATCTGGCAGCAGCCCATACCCCTGAGACTCGATGCGCTATTTGCGGCAGATGACGTATCGGTCAGTCATGCGAATTATTTTCAAGCCGCGCAGGCGTTTCTGCAAGCCCGTTCTTATGATGTCATCACACGGGCAGCTTCGCAGCAACTTGGCCACAAAGTGAAACCGCAAGACATCGCCGAAATTCGAGTCCGCCTTGAAAAACACGGTGCGTATTACCATCCTGCGCGGATTGAGACCTATGTGGGTCAACAACAACACACCTTTGTTCTGAATGTGGCCATATCTGAACCCGGCCGGCGATTCATTGAGCAGGACTACCAAAACCTCATGCGGTTGAATGCCGAAACGCCGTTGCACTATTTGCCACAGGTATATGGATGGGATCGAATGACGCTTTCAGGTGGTTTGAAGTGTGCGATGTTTTTGGGTGAATGGTTTGACGGCTACCATGAGTTTCACCTCGCCCCGGATCCGGCCGATAAGGCGTTTAAAATAATCGTCTGGGATGAAATCGGCGGACGGTATTATTTGACCGCCGAACAAACCCAAAAGCTTTATGCCCAGGCGGCCAAGATACTGACCTGTTACTATAATCTGACATCCTTTGAGCAGATTTTGGCCTGGCACCACGCTGCCGGCGATTTTGTCTTGAACATAGATAGCGACCGCCTCAGGTTGAGACTGGTAACGGTTCGGGGGTATGGCGCCGGTTTTCAAAGCCAACAGCGGGCCAAAACAGAAGCCAATGATCCGCAGCGACTGCTGCAGGCCCTGTTGGTTTTCTTTTTACACTTATCCTTGCAGATGCGTCTGGATCGCCTGGAGGGCGTTGGCGATATGGTATGGTCGGATAGCGCGACGGTTGACGCCACCCTAACTGGCTTTTTGGACGCCCTATCGTTGAAACCCGATACTGGCGTTTTGCCAGATTCGCCACTGACCTGTTTCGTGGCATATTTATCCACCTGCCAGGCTTCAGATTTGCTTGATTTGGCAGAGACGATGGTAAACCGTTTCAATCCCCGTATGCCGGAGCTGCCCGTTATCAAACAGAATCTCAACGAGCATGTGCTCACGCTTCACAAGTCGATCCAGCAATTTTTATCGTTATTAAAATAAATCAGCCAAAGTAATGGAGTAGCCTACTCTGCTGAAGTATCTTCGGCTACGAAGGCCGGACTGGAGTGATGGTATCATTTAAATTTTGGATTTTAGATTGCGGAATTTGGATCGAACGACTGAGTTAATCACAAAAGAACAATTCTCAGCTGTATCAATCCAAAATCCAAATTACAGGTAGCTTACCCTACATAGCGCATTATTTCTCTTTTCGGACCCAAGATGTAGTGTCTCCGCCGCAAGATGGCGATTTATGTATCATAAATCCGCTCTAACGCTGCTTTTTTATTGACAAGCTCAATGATTAATTCTATATCAAGTCCTTTGATTATTTCTAAAAAAAATCACTAAAAATATTTAAGATAAAAACAGAAAAAAACAGGTTGAGAGGAGGTGAATTTCTGCGATCCCGGGAGGGGAATATGATTCTTAATTGTTGAAGCGAAATTATTAACTTTAATGGAGGTAAATAATGGCAAAACATAAAACCCCGTTGTTGGACCAGCTTGAAAGCGGGCCGTGGCCAAGCTTTGTTTCAGATATGAAGCAACAGGCCGAAGTCAGGGCGAAAAACAAGGAGAAGATCGACTTCCAGGTTCCCGAAGATGTCGTTGAAGACCTTCTGGGTATATTGGAGCTTTCCTTCAAACACGGCAGAACTCACTGGAAGCATGGCGGCATCGTCGGCGTATTCGGTTATGGCGGCGGCGTTATTGGTCGTTACTGTGACCAGCCTGAAGAATTTCCGGGTGTGGCGCACTTTCATACCATGCGGGTCAACCAGCCGGGCGGAAAATTTTATACTGCTGAATACCTAAGACAGCTCTGTGACATATGGGATTTCCGCGGCAGCGGCATCACCAACATGCACGGTTCCACTGGAGACATCATTTTCTTGGGTACCACCACGCCTCAGCTGGAAGAGATTTTCTATGAATTAACCCATAACCTCAACCAGGACCTGGGCGGCTCGGGCTCCAACTTGCGGACCCCAGCGGATTGCATCGGTCAGGCGCGCTGCGAATATTCCTGTTATGACACCCAGGCGCTGTGTTATCATCTGACCCAGGAATACCAGGATGAACTGCACCGTCCGGCATTTCCCTATAAGTTCAAATTGAAGTTTGACGGCTGCCCCAACGGTTGCGTGGCATCCATCGCCCGGGCGGATATGTCCTTCATCGGCACCTGGCGAGATGACATCCGTATCGACCAAGAAGCGGTCCAGGCTTACATCGGCGGCGAGATTGCGCCCAATGCCAATGACCACAGCGGACGTGACTGGGGTGCCTTCGACATTCAGAAAGAAGTCTGCGACCTTTGCCCCACCGAGTGTATGTGGATGGAGGGTAACAAGTTGATGATCGAAGACAAAGAATGCAACCGCTGCATGCACTGCATCAATGTCATGCCCAGAGCGCTGCGCATTGGGAAAGACACCGGTCTTTCCATTCTGGTCGGCGCCAAGGCCCCGATTCTCGATGGTGCCCAGATGAGCTCGATGCTGGTGCCCTTCGTTAAAGCCGAAGAGCCCTATGATGAAATCAAGGAAGTCATTGAGGCCATCTGGGATTGGTGGATGGAAGAAGGCAAGAACCGCGAGCGGCTCGGTGAGCTGATGAAACGCCAGGGATTCCAGAAACTGCTGGAAGTCACCGGCCTCAAGCCCGACCCGCGCATGGTTCAGGAGCCGCGAACCAACCCGTACATCTTCTGGAAAGCAGACGAGGTGCCGGGCGGATTCGAACGAGACATTGACGAATTTAGAAAACATCATCAGAGATAGGGGGATAAGACCATGGCATTTGTATCATCAGGTTATGATCCTGACAAACCGATGGAAGGCAGAATTTCTGACATCGGTCCGCGAAATTACGAAGACTTTTATCCGCCGGTGATTGCCAAAAACAAGGGCAAATGGCTGTATCATGATGTCATCAAACCCGGCGTACTGGTGCACGTGGCCGAGTCCGGCGACAAGGTATTTACGGTGCGCTGCGGTGGGGCACGACTCATGAGCACCACCATGATTCGGGAAATCTGCGAAATCGCCGAAAAACACTGCGACGGCCACCTGCGGTTTACCACCCGCAACAACATCGAGTTTATGGTGGACGAGGAAAGCAAAGTCGACCCGCTGGTCAAAGATCTTGAAAGCCGCAAGTTTGCCGGCGGCAGCTTCAAGTTCCCGGTGGGCGGAACCGGCACATCGATTACCAACATCGTGCATACCCAGGGCTGGATTCACTGCCACACGCCGGCCACCGATGCCTCCGGCCCGGTCAAGGCCACCATGGACGTGCTTTTTGATTATTTTAAAGAGCACAAACTGCCGGCCAAACTGCGCGTCTCGCTGGCCTGCTGCCTGAACATGTGCGGTGCGGTCCATTGTTCGGATATCGCCATCCTGGGCTATCATCGCAAACCGCCGATGCTTGACCATGAATATCTGGACAAGATGTGCGAGATTCCGCTGGCCATCGCCGCCTGCCCGACGGCCGCCATCAAGCCGTCCAAGGTCGAATTCAAAGGCGAAAAGGTCAACAGCGTGGCGGTAAAAGAGGAACGCTGCATGTTCTGCGGCAACTGTTACACCATGTGCCCCTCGATGCCCCTGGCCGACACG
This sequence comes from Desulfobacterales bacterium, assembly GCA_030066985.1. Lineage (NCBI taxonomy): Bacteria > Pseudomonadati > Thermodesulfobacteriota > Desulfobacteria > Desulfobacterales > Desulfobacterales bacterium. Next base: position 235,287 of record JASJAN010000004.1, on the reverse strand, counting down.
GAAGGTGACGGCATCGTCATCATGGCGGGCGGCAAGGTGTCCAACCGCATCAGCACACCCAAGTTTTCCAAGGTGGTTGTGGCGTTTCTTCCGAATGATGCACCGCGCTGGCCGCAGACAACCGACGTCATTAAAAACATGGTGCAGGCCTACGAGAAAGGCGCCAATAAATATGAGCGTCTGGGCGAATGGGCCGAGCGGATCGGATGGGAAAGATTCTTTGAAGTATGCGAACTGGAATTTACCCACCATCTGATCGATGATTTCCGTGATCCGGCTTACTATACATGGCGCCAGACCACGCAATTTAAGTTTTAAGCGCGAAATCAAACCAGCAGGGGGCAACCACCTTAAATGGGGTGCCCCCTGCATTTTGCTGAAAAGAGGAACATTATGGCTCTGGATTACGAGGAATCAAAAAATAAAATAGTCGAAAAACTGCAAAAGAAATTAAAAACCAAGTCCAAATTTTATTTTAATGATCTGGCCAAGATTTTAGAAGCCAAACCGCGCGAGGCCAAAAAGGTCATCAATCGCATGGTGCAGGAAGAGATTCTGGAATACTGGTCCAGCGGCAGCACGTCATTATACGGACTCAAAGGGACCGGCAAACAGGCCGCCGCCGAAGAAGATTAGGCGGTAGGCATTTACCCATTGCCGGGCTAACTTTTTTCTGATTTTTGAACACCGACCTAAAACAAGCGGATAGCATACGGTTTCCCCGTATCATGATTGCCGCCTTACGCGGCGGCTCGGGTAAGACCATCCTTTCCATCGGACTGATTGCCGCCTGGAAAAAGCGCAACCGGTCCATCGCACCCTTTAAAAAAGGTCCGGATTATATCGATACGGGCTGGTTGGCCCTGGCGGCCGGCCGGCCCTGTTATAATCTGGACACCTTTCTTTTACAGTCTCCACAAATTTTACAATCTTTTTTAACCCACACCCACCCAGAGGATATTGCCGTTATCGAGGGCAACCGCGGGCTTTATGACGGTATCGACCTGGCCGGCAGCACCAGCACGGCCGAGCTGGCCAAGTTGCTGAAAACACCGGTATTGCTGTGTGTGGACTGCACCAAGATCACCCGCACCATGGCAGCCGTCATTGCGGGTCTGATTCAGTTCGATCCGGATGTAATGATTAAAGGGGTTGTGCTTAACCGGGTGGCCGGCGCCCGCCACGAACGCATCCTGCGCGATAACATCGAGCACTATTGTGGGATTCCCGTCCTTGGCGCTATTCCCAAGCTAAAAACCCAGATTTTCCCGGAACGCCACATGGGGCTGGTGCCCACACCTGAGCATGATTGGGCCGGCAAATCCATTGATACAGCGGCGCAGGTGGCCAGTGACCATATTGATCTTGATGCTGTTTATGACTGCATCCAGGATCTACCGCCACTCGAGGCTACAGAGGTCAGAAGACAGAAGACAGAGAACCCGCCTTCGCCTAAGGGCTTCGGCGTGGCAGGCAGAGGACAGAGGTCAGATGACAGAAGTCAGATAGCTGAGGATGAAACCAAGCGGCCACGGATTGGCATTATCAAAGATTCGGCATTTCAGTTTTATTACCCGGAAAATATCGATGCCCTTAAAGTGGCCGGTGCCGATATTGTATTTATCAGTCCTTTGGCGCAAAACAAATTGCCGACACTGGATGCACTTTACATCGGAGGTGGCTTTCCGGAAACCCATGCCCAACAACTGGCTGAAAATAAAAGCTTCCGCGATGCGCTCAAAGCCATGGCCGAAGACGGACTGCCGATATACGCTGAATGCGGCGGTTTGATGTACCTGGGTCAAGAGCTGGTACTCGAGGAAAAATCCTATCCCATGGTCGGGGTCTTACCATTAACCTTTGATTTTTATTCGCGGCCCCAGGGTCACGGCTACACGGTGGTGACTGTTGAAAACGAAAACCCCTATTATGAAGTGGGTGCTGAAATCCGGGGTCACGAATTTCACTACTCCCGGGTGCTGCGCTGGAGCGGCGCTGAAAAGGACCTGGTTTTTCGCATGCAGCGGGGGGTTGGGATTACCAAGGACAAGGATGGTATCTGTTACAAAAATGTCCTGGCCACCTATACCCATATCCACGCTTTAGGCACCCCGCACTGGGCACCGGCCCTGGTGCGCAATGCCATCACCTATCAACACCAAAAAGCGAAATGATGACCGTTCAATGGATATTCAGCGGATTGAAGAAGCGATTATAGAAAATGTAGCCACCTCACCTGACCGCCTAACACCCCAGCTTCTTGAAAAAACCATCTGTGCAACTTACGGCCTGGATAAAACCCGTGCCAAAACCATATTAAAAAATTTGGTTGCCAATGGTGAACTGGAATACACTTATGAATTCGGCAGCACGTATCTTGTATTATCGTTTAATAGACCTGTGCGAATTTCAGAGCTTGTGGTGGTCACACCACCAGAGCATGAGTTTAAACCGGCGCCCGATGATGTGGTTATTCGCATTCAGCCCGGGGCGGCTTTCGGCGGCGGACGCCATCCGACCACGCGACTGTCGGTCAGAGCCATTGAATATGTTTTAAAGACGGTGCGCCCCAATTGGCTTGGCACGGACTGCTCTGTGCTGGACATCGGCACCGGATCGGGAATTCTGGCGATGGCTGCTGTTTGCCTGGGCGTGAAAAAGGGACTGGGCATCGATATCGATCCCTGTGCCATTGCAGAAGCCGGCCAGAATCTGACGCTCAATAACCTTGAGGACCGGCTGGTCATATCAGATCGCAATATAAAGGCCATTGACGATGCTTTTGCCATGGTGGTTGCCAACCTGCGGTATCCGAGTCTCAAAAACCTGTATCCTCAGATTGTACGGCTAACCAACACCAACGGTTGGGTGGTCCTATCCGGTTTTCGAAAGCATGAGATGCGAGATTTGATGGGGTTTTATGCCGCTCAGCAGTTTGAACCCGCTTGGAGTGATGAAGAACTTGAGTGGGCAGCAGTCGTTTTAAAAAAGATATAGAACCTTCCTTATATTGAAAGTTTCACCATTACCGTGATACCATCTGCGTATCTAAAATCTGCAATATCTCCAACGAATGCAAATTTTGACCTAATTTGCGATATCGCTAATAAGTATCTGTAAAAAATTAGACCTCCCAAAAGTAGCAATACTGTGAACGTGTAGCAACTCAGCGTATTGTCAGATCAAATTGTATATTAAATTTGAAAATTGATGGATTGAATCTTGGTCATTGCACATAAAAAAGGCGCGCATCTTAATGATGCACGCCTTTTTTATGGATGGTGAGGCTATTTAACCTTCTTTCTTCGGATGGCACTTGGCGCAGGTCGTTGGCGCTTTTTTAGGCTTGTATTTTTTGTTGAAGGCCTTGTGACAACCGCGGCAGTTCATGTGAAGGGCTTCGGCGTGATACTCTAGCTTCATTTTTTTCTGGTCGGCTTTTTTAACCTTTGTTTCGCGCCATTTTTTCTTAAGTTCTTTGGGCACTTCACTGGGTTTTTTATGACACTCGATACATTTTTGAACCGGGTCGCCCTCTTTTAGTTCGGAAAGCGGCTTGCCGTCTTTGTCATGATGGCATTCACCGCATCCCCTTGCGTAAAGATCCGGGTACTCTTTGGCATAATCCGCCTGGTGTTTTCCATGGGTAAATTGGACAACCCCTTTTTTATGCTCTTTATATGCCGGATCTTCCAATGGAATAACATCCGGAACCTTTTTGGCATAAATTCCGGCAGCAAGAAATAAGCTCGCACAGCCAACAACAACCAAAATCCACAGCGTTTTATTCATGGTTCTCTGTTCCCCTCCTTTATTCAACGTTAACCTTTTCCCGAGATTTCACAAAATAAGATTATTTCTTTATCAGGCCAAAACTATTCTGTCAATCCTAAACATTTGGCACAAAAACATTGTAATAACTTAAAATTATTATAATTAATACTATTTTCCTGAAATAAGAAAAAGGCCTGCAACAGCATATGATGATTGCCCGAATATAGAGACGCACCTCTGGCCAGAAAAGACGACAATTATTTATTGATTTTAGTGAAAAAGCGGTTGGGTCAAATCTAAGATGCGCTTTGTTCGGCGTCATCTGTTTCGGTCTCTTGCTTTTTTTTGCCAAAAATGCGGGCGCCGAAGATACTGAGCTCATACATGACCATCAGCGGCAGGGCCATCATCACCTGGGTGACGATATCCGGTGGGGTCAGGATGGCCGCTCCGGCGAAAAACAGCAGCAGGGCGTATTTGCGATTGCGTTTCAGAAAATCTACGGATACGATACCCAGACGCGCCATAAAAGTCAGCACCATGGGCAGTTCAAATACCAGACCGAAGGCCAACAGCAATTTGGCGGAAAACGCCAGGTATTCTTTCATGGAGGGCAGGGGGCGTATGGATTCGGTGGCAAACCCCAAAAAAAACTTAAATCCCCAGGGAAACACGATATAATAACCGAACAGTGCGCCGGCGATAAAAAAAAACGAGGACAGCAAAACGATGGGGCCCATCAACCGCCGCTCTTTTTGGTAGAGGCCCGGTGCCACAAACATCCAGAATTGATACAAAATGATTGGGCTGGCCAGCATGATACCGGCCAGCAATGATACTTTCAGATAGGTAAAAAACGCTTCCGGCAGGCCGGTAAAGATCAGGTGATCTCCTTCTTCCATCACCTTAACCAAAGGCTGTACCAGGATTTCGAACAACTTTTCTTTAAAACCGTAAGAAGCCGCAAAACCGATACCGACCGCAATAAAGATTTTAATCAGCCGACTTCTGAGTTCCTCAAGATGAGCGGTAAATGGGATTTTTTCTTCTTCAGCGATCATCTTTATCGGATCCCTTTTGCCGTTCTTTTCCGTTTGTGTCAGCGCCGTTTTCTGTTTCGTCTTCAGAAGATGCCTTGTTACTTTTCTGCAATTCTTTGAAGGCCTGGTTTATTCTGTCCTTGGAATCGACTTTTTCGGTGGTTTCAGTTTCCTTATCGGCTTGATCTTCTTTGGATTCAGGCTCATCGGGTCGCTTAAACTCAGCCGTATCTTTTGGCAGGCTTACGGAATCTTTGATGTCACTGCCCAGATCATCAAAGGCCTTTTTGACATCCGAAAGATCCTCATCAATGCTGATGGTTTCTTTAAATTCATTGGTTGCTTTTTTAAATTCCCGCATTGCACGGCCCAGCGATTTGGCCAGGTCCGGTAATTTTTTGGGGCCAATGACGATCAGCGCAATCGCCAGCAGCAAAAGCAATTCGGGCATGCCGATGCCAAACATTTGTTGTCTCTGACTCCCTTTTTAGGGGTTCTAAATATTGCTGAAAAATTCTTTAAGTACTGATTTTAGGTATAAGTGTCAAGGATAACCCCTTATCGGATGGGTCCTAAAGCATCTTATCGTCATCACTCCAGTACTCCAATACGCGTTAATTAATCTATTCTTTTGGTCTTTCAGGTTTTAAAATCAAAAAATACAACTGCCCGACATGCGCCAGATGTCCGGCGGCAATTTCAGCATAAGGTCCGTTACCCCAGAAAACATCGGCGCGTCCCGGCCCCCGAATGGCACCTCCGGTATCCTGGTTAAGGACAAACCGTTGAAAATCCACCCAGCGGTCAATTTGACCGGTGCTGTTGACCACCGGTTTCTGGGTTTCAATATACGCCAGGGTCGCATATGGAAAGATGCGCCTGTCCAGAGCAATGGAGCGCCCCGGTGTCAGCAGGACATTCAGGGAGCCGAGTGGGCCTTCAGGCTCTATCTTGAAAAAGACATAACTGGGGTTATAGTTAAACACCGACGCCATTTCCTCCGGATGCTCCTGCAAATAGGACCGGATTTTTTGCATCGACATTTCCTCACGGGGGATTTTTTGCTCATCAATCAAAAGCTTCCCAATGCTGCGGTACGGCCGGCCATTGCTGCCATGGTAATGGACATTGATAACCTCACCGGTATCCAGAAATACTTTGCCAGAACCCTGGATCTGCAGAAAAAACACATCAACCGGATCGTTCACCCATACCAGGGGCTCAGCTCTGCCGGCCAGTGCATTTTCTTCCTCAATTTCCTGGCGGTCAAAGTACGGAACCACCGTGTTATCGGTGTAGCGCCCCACAATGCTTTGTCCTTTGAATTTTTCGCTAAAAGGGGAAAGGTCGATTTTCATCAGATCCATTGGCAGCGCGTAAAGGGGATATTGAAATTCCTCGTTTCTGTCTAAACGACCACTTAAATGCGGTTCGTAATAACCGGTGAACAAAACTTCCCCTTTTTGATCCCTGCCGATGGATTGATAAACGATGTAGTTATCGCGGATGAAGCGTTCCAGTTGCTTGCTGGTGGGGCTGGTGTGGATAAAGTCCAGAAAATACTGCAATGATTTTTTCAGATGGACTGCATCAAATTGGTCTTCACCAAATGTAAACGTTCGATCGGCCGGTATCCTTTCCAGGTATTCTAGACTTTTTAAAATGCTGTGCTCCAGACCATCCATTTCCAGATCATCATGAAAATCCGGGTATGAAAAACTGGATCGGCGGACCATTGACGCTTCTTCCGATGGCTTTTTAATCGGCGCCGGACAGCCGGCCATTAAGACCGCAAGGGCAAGGAATAATGCCAGTGCGGATTTGGTATTTATAAACAGGTAAAATTTCATCAATATTTTCATCCTTTGCGAACGTAGGTACCGCTTTTACCGCCGGTTTTTTTTAAAAGCTGGATTTTGGTGATCGTCATTTCTTTATCAGTGGCTTTGCACATATCATAAATCGTCAGCGCCGCAACCGAGACTGCGGTGATGGCTTCCATTTCAACACCTGTCTGATCGATGGCTCGCACGGAGGCTTCAATGCCAATGCAGTTTTTAGCGTCATCAGGCGAAAAGTCAACCTGGATATGGGTAATGTTCAACGGGTGGCACATGGGGATGAGCTCTGCGGTCTTTTTGGCAGCCATCACACCGGCAATGCGGGCGGTTTCAAGGACATTGCCTTTTTTGACTTTCTGGTTTTGAATCAAAGCAAATGTTTCCGGGTTCATAGAGATTATCCCACCGGCCACGGCCGTTCGTACCGTGGCTTTTTTATCGGTGACATCCACCATCCGGACCCGGCCCTCTTCATCAATGTGGGTAAGTTTAGGCATAGTTCTTCCTTATAATCTTTTAATCCCTGAGCTCACAGAGCATTCAGGGTAATGCATTTGGTTTCAGGTGTCCCGTCTTCGCCCTGTCGGGCTACGCCGCGGCAAGCAGGTGTCAGTGTCAAACGACAGAGAACAGATGGTAAAAATGGAAAATGATGGGCTCTATCTGTCATCTGAAAACTTATCCTTCGGCCATCTCCTCCGCACGCGCTAAATCCTCAGGCGTATTTATGTTGAAAAATGACTGCAGTTCGGGATCTATTTTACGCAATGCCTTCTCTGAAACGGTTTTGATTCGGCTCTTGCGAAATGTTTTGGTAATTTTTAATTTTTTGCGCTCCAGGTGGTTTTGTGCGGCTTCAAGACAGCGTTTGGAGTAGACCGCGCAAAGGGGCTCAAACCCGGCGGAGGTTTCGGGCATCACAATATCGATTTGGGCTTCAATTTTTCCGATGATGGTTTCAACCATTTCCCTTTTCAGAAAAGGCGTATCACAGGCTGAAATAAAGGCATACGGATTCGTCGCGTAAAAAAGGCCGGCATGAATTCCGGTCAGAGAGCTGCGAATCGGGAAAAGGTCTGATACAATCAGCAGATCCCATTCTAAAAATTTATGCGGGCTGTTGGTGACCAGAATAATTTCGTCAAACAACTCCTGATAAATGTGGTATAATCGATCCAGTATCCGAATCCCGCCAACCATCAGTAGGGCCTTTTCGGTCCCCTCATAGCGATTGGCCAGACCACCGGACAGGATTACCCCTGTGCAGGGGAATTTGCTCTTCGATGTCATGATTTTTTGTTATTTCAATGTCAAAAAAGGTCATGTTTTTTCTGGAAGGCGCTATTCTGGCAAATTACCTAAATGCTACCTGGTGGCCTGATATTTGGGATGATCGGCATCCAGGCTTTTAATTCAGGAACAGCGTTGATTAATCCCAAATATCAGGCCACCAGGCAACACGCTTATCATAGCGCCTGAAAGAAAATGACATGACCGGCTCAGGTTACGTAAATTTATTCTAATATGTTTCTATAACATTTCAGCTTAAGAAAAAAGAGAACCAAAATCAAGGTATAATCAGGGGGTTTGCTGAATCACTGTATTAACCTATAATATATTTCTTGATCCAAAAATATATCATGATGTACATATACAACAAGAGGCTATTATCATCTATCAGAACCATTACTCCTGTAGACCACTACTGCATTAATCCAATTTTTTAAACATGAGCGTAAAAGACCATAAAAAACAGGCACCCGCGTCCGTAGACCTGGGTATCATAACGGTTTCCACCACCCGCACATTAGATAATGATACCAGCGGCAAATGGATCCGTCAGCAGGCTGAAAAAAAGGGACATAAGATTGTTTTTCACAAGGTAATCCCCGATGAAGCCGATGAAATTGCAGACACCCTGAAAGATGGTATTTTAAAAGCAAATCCCGCGGTGGTTCTTTTAAGCGGTGGTACTGGGATCACCAAAAAGGATGTGACCATCGAAGCCGTTAACCCACTATTTACCAAGGAGCTGAGTGCATTTGGCCCGCTGTTTGCCAAACTCAGCATGGAGGAGATCGACTCCGCCGCCATCATGTCCCGTGCCACGGCCGGGGTTATCGGCAACACGGTTGTGTTTTGCATGCCTGGTAGTCTCGCTGCCTGCAAGCTGGCCTGCACCCGGCTGATTTTTCCTGAGCTGGGGCATTTGGTAAAGCATGTTAACGACTAAAACCTATCTTAAAAATGTATTCTGTTATTGGTTGAGTCCGTTACCCGTTGGCCCGCTTGCCGGTTAAAGATGATACCTGAATGATTACCCTTCTTATCGGGCTCAATCCGCCGATGGCGGACTCAACGGGACAACCTGAATGGTTTATAGGTTGAGCCCGTTACCCGCTTGTCCGCCTGTGGTGGATTAGCCGGTTGAAGACAATACATGACAGCGTCCCAGTCCATACGGGTGCAACTGGCAGAACCGCTTCTCCAGTTTTATAATCAAACACCATTTCTTATCGCGACTTGCGTTTCCATAAACCATCCCCATCTTATTTTCGCAGTTAAAATCATTAAAAGGAGGTCGCAAGATGGATGGAGATTCCCAAATTATTGATCGCGATGATCCCTATGTAAAATATGAAAACGGGGTCGTGGTTGACTCTAATACAGGTCTAGAATGGATAGCGGGGCCTGGCAAAATCATGAATTGGGATGAAGCCAACGATTGGGCAAGGGGCCTTGATATAGATGGCAGTGGTTGGAGAATGCCCACAAGCAAAGAGCTCGAAACACTTTTTCAAGAAGGAAAGGGGAAACGCAATATAACCCCGCTGCTGGAAACTGTGAGCTGGTGGGTTTGGACAGCTGAACAGGATGATGGGCCGTCATCAAGCCTTTTCGATTTCAGCCGAGGGACCAGAGACTGGCAATCCCGAACCCCGCGAGCCTATGCTGTGCGCACCCGCAAATAAATCACTTGTCCGCCCTTTTTTGCAGGTAAGGATCGCGCAGGCCTTTTTTATAGATTTTTCCGGATCCCGTTTTGGGTAGTTCTTCCAAAAAAACAATGGCTTTGGGGGCTTTGTAGGCGGCCTGATGCGTTTTGCAAAAGGCAATAATTTCATCTGCGGTGGCGGTCTCACCGGCTCTGAGAACAACAGCGGCGTTAACGGCCTCTCCCCAGCGTTCATCCGGCACGCCAAAAACAGCAGCTTCCAGAATCTTGGGATGCATGTACAGCACGTTTTCAACTTCGGTGGAGTACACGTTTTCCCCGCCGGTGACAATCATGTCCTTTTTACGATCCACAATGTTGACATAGCCCTCCGAATCCAGAGTGGCCAGATCGCCGGTGCGCAGCCATCCATCGGTAAAAGCATTGGCGGTTTCCTCGGGCTGATACCAGTAGCCGGGTGTGATGGTATCCCCCCGCACCCAAATCTCCCCAACCTGTTGCTCATCCGCCGCAATCGGCGTCCCTTGCTCGTCCACAACTTTAAGCTCCACCCCGATCGCCGGCCGGCCTGTCTTGGATTTATATTTCAATTGCGCATCAGGTGGCAGGGTCTTCAAATGGGCTTTTAAAATGCTGAAGGTCAAATACGGACTGGTCTCCGTCATGCCGTAAGTTTGGATGTAATCGCAGCCAAGGGTTTCCATAATGCTCCTGACGAGCTCAGGCGCAATCGGAGCGCCTCCGCTCAGGATTTCCCGCAGGCTGGAAAAATCATATTCGGCCACCCGCGGGTGTTTGATCATCAGGTTGAGCATGGTGGGGATTAAATTGCTCAGCGTTATCTTTCGTTTTTCGATGGTGGCCATTACGGCTTCAGCCTCAAATTGATCGAGCATCACATGCCGTGCGCCAACCCAAGTTATGGCAAATGTTGCCCAGGCATCTGCCAGGTGAAACATGGGTGCAATATGGCCCCAGACATCGGTGTCCACCAGTTTCAGTTCGGCGATCGTTCCCAGGGAGTGGCTGCACACATTCTTATGCGTGAGCATGACCCCTTTGGGGCGCCCGGTAGTGCCGCTGGTATAGTACAGATGCGCCACTTGGTCCTCTTCAACCGGTACCGGCTCAAAAATCCCGACACTCGTAGAAATGGCATCTTCGTAGCCGTGGCATTGAAGCGGAAATGACGCTTCCGGCGGGTCGCCAATCCAGACAATTCCTTCGAGAGGTACACCTTCTTTTAATACGCCTTGGACGACATCTGCAAAACGCGAGGCGGCAATTAACCAGCGGCTGCCGGCATCGTTTAAAATAAAAGCTACCTCCCGGGCGGAAAGGCGGTAATTGAGCGGATTAACAATAGCACCTATCCCGGCTGCGGCATAATAGGTTTCCAGATAAGCATGCGAATTGACCTCAAGAACAGAGATGCGATCTTGCGGTTGAATTCTTTGTTTTTGGAAATAGCGGGCCAACCCGGCCACGCGTTCTGCGACCTGCCGATAGGTATACGATCGGTTGCCGTCGACGACGCCAATCTTTTCAGGGTATAGATCCAATGCCTTTTTAAGGGTCATCCAGATGTTCACATTTATTTCCTTAGGTTTAATCTGGCACATGGCCGACTTGCTTTAAGATCTTATAAACCATAACCTTTTTGAATGCCAAGTCCAAAATCATTGCGATTTGACAAAAGATATGGTTGAAATGAAGATGCAGGCAACACATGTTTACAGGTAACATGATGTGCTGTGGCGTAACCAAAACCGATCTCAAAGATGTACAGGTTAAGCCCGTTACCCGTTAGCCCGTTGACCTGTAAAATAAAAAACAAATATTATTCCTTTTTTTAACGGGTCTAACCGGCTAAACTGGCTAACGGGCAAACTGATTAAGTGATCATTTATATTCCGAGTAGCTTCCAGTTTACAATACCAACATAGTACGTCTTACGTTTTTATGGTAGGTAAACATATGGCGTTAGAAATTGAAAGCTTTGCCGAAGATTTTGACCCGCGGTTTAAACTTTTTCATGAATTGATGGCCCTCAAGGTCAGGGATATTTTGCTGGTCTCCACCCCGTATGATGCCTGGATTCTTGAAGAAGACTGCCGCCTGTCAGAACGCATCATTAATGAATATCGTGGCCTGAACCTGAGCAATCCGCCCCGTTTTACCTGGGTTTCTAAAGCCCAGGAAGCCCTGGCCATGCTAAATCTTAAGAAATTTGACATGGTCATCACCATGAGCCAACTGGCGGATATGGATGTCTTTACCCTGGGCGAAGAAATCAAGAAAAAGGCTCCCGATCTGCCAGTGGTTTTGTTGGCTCATGATTCTTTGCCATCGCCCGCGCAGAAATGCCTGCTGGATTTTAGCCGCCCGCCCGGAATTGACCAATGCTTTGTGTGGTCAGGCAACACCGATATCCTAGTGGCCCTGGTTAAAAGCGCTGAAGACCGTTTAAACGTTGAGCACGATGCCGGATTTGCCGGTATCCGGGTCATTCTATTTGTGGAGGACTCACCAACATATATTTCCTCATTGTTGCCGGTGCTTTACAAAGAACTGGTCAGTCAGACCCAGGCCATAATGGAATATCGTCACCATGAAGAACACAAACTGCTGACCATGCGGGCACGGCCTAAAATACTGGTGGCCGAAAGTTTTGAGGATGCCTTGCGACTTTTTAAAAAATTTGAGCCTTACATCCTGGGTGTGATTTCGGATGTTCGTTTTCCGCGCAATGGTGTCCTTGATGAAAATGCCGGGGTCACTTTTTTATTGCAGATCAAAAAAGAACGCTTTGACATCCCGCTGTTGCTCACCAGCTCGGAATCTTCCAATGCCGAAAAAGCAAAAGACATTCCGGCCGCTTTTGTCGATAAAAACTCGCCCAGTCTGCATGCTGAAGTTCGCTCGTTTTTTGTGGATCAGCTGGGGTTCGGAGACTTTGTCTTTCGTAAACCCGATGGCCGCGAAATTACCCGCGCTCATAACCTGCGGAAATTCGAAGAACTGTTGGCGACCGTTCCCGAAGACAGTTTTGTGCATCATTGCAGTCGCAATGATTTATCCAGATGGTTGTTTGCGCGGACCGAAATCGTCCTGGCATCTAAAATTCGTCCCTTACGCTATGATGACTTTGCCAGTGTTGAAAGCCACCGCAACTATCTGATTTCCATGATTCAAAGCTGGCGCCAGCGGCGGCAAAAAGGGGTGGTGATCGACTTTGACTCCGGCGATTTTGATCCGTCCACAGAGTTTTTTAAGATCGGCAAAGGGTCTCTGGGCGGAAAGGCCCGGGGGCTGGCGTTTATCGCCAATTTGCTGCAGCGACTGCCAGCTATTCAGAAAAAATTTGAGGATGTCAGCATTCTGGTTCCCCAAACGCTGGTGGTCACCACTGAAGGCTTTGATGCCTTTATCGAAGAAAATAATCTCAAAGAGCTGGCAAAATCCGACATACCGGATGAGGAAATTGCGCAGATTTTTCAAGGCGCTAATTTCCCGTCCTGGATTGCAGATCAGCTTCGGGCTTATCTTGAACATATTGACTACCCGCTGGCGGTTCGGTCGTCGAGCTTGCTGGAGGATGCGCAATTCCGCGCCTATGCGGGTTTGTATCGAACTTATATGCTTCCTAATGATCATGCAGATCTCGACACCCGCCTGTACCAGCTGATTAACGCCATCAAGCTGGTATACGCCTCAACGTACTTCCGGGATCCCAAGGCCTTTTCAAAACGTGTCGGTCACCGTACTGAAGAAGAGAAAATGGCCGTCATCATTCAGCAGCTGGTGGGGGAACAATACGGCCAATTTTTTTACCCGACCATATCCGGTGTTGCTCAGTCTCATAATTACTACCCATTTGCCAAAATGAAGCCGGAAGAGGGCATTGCAACCGTGGCGCTGGGATTGGGCAAGACGGTCATGGAAGGTGAAAAAGCCCTGCGGTTTTCCCCCAAATATCCGCAATTACTGCCGCAGCGTTCTATAGTCGATGATATCCTCGAGAACTCCCAACAATATTTTTATGCCCTGAACATGGCAGGCGATGCACCGGAGGTGGGCATTTTGGAAGATGCCAATCTTGCCAAAAGGGATGTCAGCGATGCGGACGACGAAGCGCCGGTAAAGCTTTTGGCCAGCACCTATATCCCTGAGGAACATCGCATTCGAGATTCGGCCCACATGCCCGGCTATCGGGTACTAACGTTTGCGCAGGTCTTAAAATTCGGCCAGTTCCCGCTGGCCGAAATACTGGTAGATGCACTGGATCTGGGCCAGGAAGGAATGGGTTGCCCGGTGGAGCTCGAATTTTCAATTCATATGTCCGCGAAGCCGAAACAAAAATCAGAATTTGCATTTTTACAGCTCCGGCCGATGACAGCCCGCGCGGAACTGCTTCAAGTTGAAATCAGCCCTGATGAATTAGCGCGGTCATTTTGTGTTTCTTCCCACGCACTGGGTAATGCTGAAAAAGAGGATATGGCCGACATCCTTTATGTAAAACCCGATGAGTTTGATACCGCCAAAACACCGCAAATCGCCAGGGAAATTGGTGAGTTAAACGCCGGTCTGCTAAGTGATTCCCGCAAATATCTGTTGGTGGGCCCCGGCCGGTGGGGCTCAGCCGATCGCTGGTTGGGAATCCCGGTGAGCTGGGCGGAGATTTGCGGGGTTGGAGCGATGGTTGAGACCAATTCAGAGAAATTAAAGGCCGATCCATCTCAAGGCTCGCATTTTTTCCATAATATCACAACGCTGGGCATTACCTATGCCACCGTTTTGGAAGGTGACACCGATTTTATCGATTGGGACTGGTTGACTGCCCAGCCGGTGGCTAATGAAACGGCCCACGTAGCCCATATCCGACTCCACGAACCATTCAACCTCAAGGTGGATGGACGCACCTCAAAATGTGTCATGTATATTAAACGTTAGTCTGTTAAGCCCATTGTCCCGTTGGACGATCAGGGGCACACGGGTTTAACCTTGATTTCCTACCTTGCATTTTTTGCGAAAGCCATCGGATTGTTAAAAGACAGTAATGAAAAGCGACGAAAATGAAAAATGTTTTCCTAAAGGCGCTGGTGGCCAATGCGGATGCTGAAATTTTTGAGCTTGACGGCTATGCTGCACTGGGTTCGGGCGGGGCAACGCCCATACCGCTGACGCTGTCCAATACCCGCAACATGCCTTTTGGCAGCGAACTGATGTACCTGCCGGAGCGCCGCCCGATATTGTTGAATTTGCAATCGGGCCGCGTAGAAACCGTAAACGAAAACCCCTATACGCCCGGCCAAGCGTTGTTTCCGGTGACGGCATTCAATTCACCGGGTTATGTCATATCGCATCTGGGCACATTCATAGAAACCCCAAACGCGCAGCCATTGCCGCTTTTCTCATATGGTGCGGTAGGATGGCACCGTGGAAAATTTCGATCTGCCGTCATTCGTGTTGATCGGGAAAAACGGCAGGATCTGCGCTTGATGAAACCAGAAGACATTGTCTGCGGTATCGATAAAATGCGCCAGCAGATGCCCGCCAACCGCCTCAGGGCGCATCTTGAAAAATGTGCGTTACAGTTCGGTTGCCCAGCAGCCAAAAATTTGTTTCTCAGCCGTTACGAGGCACCGCTGCCCACCGCCAAACACTGCAATGCCCATTGCCTGGGTTGTCTGTCTTCGCAAACACACGGTGATATTCCCCACAGCCAGGACCGCATCGGTTTTACCCCGTCTGCGGAAGAGATCGCGGAAGTCGCACTGGCACACATCGAACGGGTCAAAAACAGTGTGGTCAGTTTCGGACAGGGTTGCGAAGGAGATCCGCTGCTGGCAACTGATGTGATTGCGCCGGCCATCCGATTAATTCGCTCTGAAACCGATCGGGGAACGATCCACATGAACACCAACGCCAGTTTGCCCCGGGCATTACAGCAGGCGATCGATGCCGGACTGGACAGCATGCGGGTCAGCATGAACAGTGTCCGCCCGAAATGTTACCAGGCCTATTTTCGACCGAAAGGTTATGAATTTTTCGATGTTTTAAAAAGCATAGATCTTGCGTTAGCAAACGATCTTTTTGTATCGGTCAATTATTTAAATTGCCCTGGATTTACGGATGCGCAGCAGGAAATTGAAGCCTTGAAAAAATTTTTGATGTCGCACCCGATTCATATGATTCAGTGGCGCAACTTGAATTTTGATCCACTGCGCTATTTTGAGATCATGGATGCTGTGGTCTCCAATGACGCGCCCATCGGAATGCAAAATTTACTGGATCACATCCGGCGGGAATTTCCGGATCTCAAATTCGGCTATTTCAACCCGCCTAAGGAGAAGTTTTAATTTCAACCCACAGCTGTTTACCTGCCAGAGCGGTTTAAGTTGGCGGTTGTGGGATCACAACGCACAATAGGTTAGGTGTCAGGTGTCAGTGTTCAGGTGTCAGCTTGATCATACTGACACCCGACACCTGACACCTGAAACCTGATTTATGAAATGGATTGAAGTCAAAGTTGTCTTTGATGCCGAGGATAACGTCCTGGCCAACGAGCTGGTGACCAACCTGTTTTTTGAATTCGACTTAAAGGGTGTGGTTGAAGAGGACCCGGCCATAGAACCGACCGAGGGTTGGGCCGAGGACGCAATCGGCCGATCGGCGCAATATGCGGTGTTGGGTTATTTTCCTAAGGACAGGCATATCCAAAAGAAATGCCGCGATCTTGAAAAAAAACTGTCGCTTCTAAAAAAGAATCTAAGCATACTTTACCGTGTTCGTTATAAAGAACTGGATGAAGAAGACTGGGCCGAAGCCTGGAAGGCATTTTTTGAGCCCCAAAGAATTGGTCAAAAAATAGTCGTCAAACCCACCTGGTGTACCTACACACCGGAATCCGGTGATATCGTTGTGGAGCTGGATCCGGGGATGGCATTTGGTACCGGAACCCACCCGACAACGGCGCTATGCATTCGGCTGATGGAGGACTATTTAAATTCGGGTGATTCGTTTTTGGATCTGGGCACCGGTTCGGGTATCCTGATGATCGCAGCCGCCAAACTAGACGCGGGTTTTATTTGTGGCATTGATAAGGATCCAGTTGCCATTGATGTGGCGGCATCCAATCTTAAATTAAACGGCCTGGTTCCCGAAAATTATAATTTGCATACAGGCAATCTGTTGACCGGCATCAAGGACACCTATGATTTTATCGCCGCCAATATTTTCACGCATGTCATTTTAGAACTCCTGGATAACTTGCCCAGTGCCCTGAATAAAGACGGCATATTTCTTTGCTCGGGTATGTACGAAGAAAACAAAAAACTGGTGGTTGCCAGGTTAAAGAATATGGAGTTTGATATTTTGCAGATATGCGAACAGGAAGAGTGGGCAGCTATTGCAGCCAGACGAAAAATTGGTTAAAAAATATAACTGTTTCACACAGGGCAACGTGTTTAGCCTAAATCCGGAGGGGTCGTAAATGAGAATACTTCTGGTAGAAGACGATCCAAAGATTGCATCCTTCATCATCAAAGGTTTAAAAGCCGAGGGGTTTGCCGTGGACCATGAAAGCAATGGTGAAGATGGTTTGCACATGGCGCTCACCGAACCATATGATGCGGCGGTGATCGATATTATGCTGCCCAAAATAGACGGTCTGAGTTTAATCGAAAATATGCGCCGTGAAAAACGGAAAACGCCGATTATTATCCTGAGTGCCAAAGGTGAGGTCGATGATCGGGTCAAAGGGCTGCAGATTGGTGCGGATGATTATCTGACCAAACCCTTCGCATTCTCTGAATTGCTGGCGCGCCTGCAGGCTTTGATCCGACGCAGCAGCGATGCAGACGAACCAACGAAACTGACAGTGGCTGATATCAGCATGAATCTGATTACCCGGGAAGTTGTGCGGGCCGGAAAAAAAATTGACCTGCAGCCTCTGGAATTTTCGCTGCTGGAGTACCTTTTGCGTAATGCCGGCAGAGTCGTGTCTAAAACGATGATAATGGAGCATGTCTGGGATTATTATTTCGATCCCCAGACGAATGTGGTTGAGTCCAGAATATACAAGTTGCGTGAAAAAATAGACAAAGAGTTTCACACCAAATTGATTCATACGGTGCGTGGAGTTGGTTATGTTCTTAAAGAAGATCAATAACACCCGCCATACCCTGGCGTTTCGTCTCACGCTTTGGTATGCGGGTATTTTTATGCTCACCTCCTGCGTGGCGTTTTTCTTTTTCTATTTTTTAATTACATCCGTTCTTCAGGACCGCACCGATCAGGACCTGCTGAGCGAAGCGCGCACCCTGTCTTCAATTTTAAAGGTGCAGGGCATCGAAGCGGTAAAAGGACAGATTATTTTTAAGGCCCAGGCCGCCGGTGAAAAGAAAATATTTTTTCGCCTGCTTTCCTTTGATGGCCAGGAATTTTCCTCATCCAATATGTCCTACTGGCAAGATATCGCTATCGGTAAAGCAGCCATCAATCAACTGATCCGTGAAAAGCGACCGGTTTTTGACACCATCAGTTTGCCCAAGCGCAAGCATAAAATCCGGGTTGTGTATGCTCATATCGGCCGCAGCATTATATTGCAGTTGGGTCAATCCATGGAAAGCTACACCCGTTTTATTGAGGCCTTTCGCAAGATATTTGTTCTCACAATGGCGTCATTATTTATTTTCGCTGTGATTGTCGGATGGTTTATGGCCAGGCGGGCCCTGGCGGGGGTCGAAACCGTGACGCAAACTGCCCGTCACATATCCGAAGGCAGCCTCAATGAGCGGGTGCCGGTGAAAAAAAACCAGGACGAGATCGACCAGCTGGCCATCACTTTTAACCAGATGCTGGATCGTATTCAAACGCTGGTCACCGGCATCCGGGAAATGAGCGACAACATTGCCCACGATTTGAAAAGCCCCATCACGCGCATCCGCGGCATATCCGAAGTGTCGTTGACCACAAATGCATCTGAGAAAGACTATGAAAACATGGCCGCCAGCACTATCGAGGAGTGTGACCGCTTGCTGGATATGATCAACACCATGCTGGTTATCTCCAAGACTGAAGCCGGTGTCAACAAGCTCGATGCTGAGCAGATGGATATCAGCGACGTAGTGCGTGATGCCTGTGAATTGTTCCAAGCACCGGCAGAGGACAAAGATGTCACATTAACCTGTGATGTTACCGATAAATTCGATATTTTCGGTGATCATCGGCTGATACAAAGAATGATTGCCAACTTGCTGGATAATGCCATCAAATATACACCCGCCGGTGGCCGGGTTGAGATAACCGTAAGACCAGACGGTAACCACGGTGTTTCCTTCGTGATTAAGGATACCGGTATCGGCATATCTGAAAAAGACAGCTCCCGTATATTTGAGCGATTCTATCGTTGTGATCCCAGTCGTTCCGAGGCCGGCATCGGACTGGGGCTAAGCTTTGCCCAAACCATTGCCAAGGCCCATGGCGGCGATATAACGGTTGCCAGTGAGTTGGGTCGAGGGAGCACGTTTACCATCACCCTCCCAAAAAAAGGCTTATAAAGCCTCATCTCTTGACCGATGGCTGTGTTATGAATCGATTCAAAATACTCGCGTACTGACGTGTACGCTCCGTTTTTAAATCGATTCACGCCTGGCCCTAGGCCAAGATCTAAAGCTTTATAAGCTTTTTTAACTATAGAATTTTTCAAAAATCTTACCTCTTGACGGATAGCTGCGTTACAAATCATAAGTTGGAATACTGGAGTGCTGGAGTATTGGCGTATTGGATCCGCAAAAGAATCAGATAGCATTACTCCATTACTCCAACACTCCGGCAACTTGTTGTTAAATCTACAAATTTAACCTGCTTCTGCCATATAATGAACTGCCTACCACATTGGAACATAACCATTTGATCATCTTGGGGTCATTTTGCGGTGATCTTGACAAATTAACGTAAAGAACAAATACTTTCTATTGCTATTAATGCCGTTTATTGAAGGAGGAAAAATATGAAGTTTCGTGTCCGTAAAAACAAAATTGTTGGTGGGTTGGTGGTCGTTTTGGCCGCCGGACTGATTTGGGGATTATCGAGTTTCGAATCGAATACTGCTGCCCGCAACGAACCGGCATCGGAAGCCGGGGTGATGATGGTCCCGGCCAGCTTCAGTGAGCTTGCCAAACAGGCCCAGCCGGGCGTGGTTAATATTCGTACGGTAAAGACGGTAGAGGGCGGCGGCCGGGTTTTTCGTCATTTTTTCGGTAACCCATTTGAGCGCCGAAACCCTTTTAATGATCCCGGACCTTTCGGTGATGAGCGCAAACCGGACTTCAAACAGAGGAGTCTGGGATCCGGGTTCATTATCGACCGTGAGGGACATATCGTTACCAATAATCATGTGATCGAGGGTGCCGATGAGATAACGGTGCGCCTGTCCAACGATAAGGAATATGATGCCGAGATTGTCGGGCGCGACCCCAACACGGACCTGGCGCTGATCAAAATCAAAGGTGCTGCGAACCTGGTGCCCCTGAAAATGGGTAATTCGGACCAGCTGACCGTAGGCAGCTGGGTGGTGGCCATGGGAAGTCCGTTTGGCTTGGAGCAGACAGTCACGGCCGGTATTGTCAGTGCCAAGGGGCGCGTGATCGGCAGCGGCCCCTATGATGACTTTATTCAAACGGATGCGTCGATTAACCCCGGTAACAGCGGTGGGCCGCTGTTGAATATGAACGGTGAAGTAGTGGGCATCAACACCGCCATTGTTGCCCAGGGGCAGGGAATCGGGTTTGCCATACCGGTCAACCTGGCACAGGGCATCATTCAGCAACTCGAAGAGAGCGGTTCGGTGACACGGGGCTGGCTGGGTGTCGGTATTCAGGATCTGACCCCTGAATTAGCCGAGTACTACGGTGTCGAAAGCAAAAAAGGGGTGCTGGTGGCCAGGGTTTTTGAAGGCGACCCCGCAGATAAGGCTGGTATTAAGACAAATGACATTATTATTGCCGTAGATGACAAGCCGATTAAAACCAGTCGCGAGCTGACCGGAACGATTGCGGACATTCCGGTGGGCCAAAAAACACCGATTACCATTCTGCGCAATGGCAAGGAAAAAACAGTAAATGTTCAAATTGCCAAACGCGACGACT
Source organism: Desulfobacterales bacterium (assembly GCA_030066985.1). Taxonomy (NCBI): domain Bacteria; kingdom Pseudomonadati; phylum Thermodesulfobacteriota; class Desulfobacteria; order Desulfobacterales; species Desulfobacterales bacterium. The sequence continues at coordinate 214,523 of JASJAN010000004.1, read as the reverse complement.
CCCAACGCCTGGCTCGGCGGGTGCCTGAAAAAAATGGCGAACTCGGCATTCGAATTGCAGAAATGACACCTGAAATGGCCAAGCGCTACGGGCATTCAGAGACCGAAAAAGGTGTTCTGGTGGTGGGCGTGGAGTCCGGCAGCAAGGCAGCTGAAGCCGGCATTCGCCAGGGGGATCTGGTAAAGGAAGTCAACCGCAAACCGGTCACCGAGGTTTCTGAGCTGCGTGCTGCGCTTAAAAAGAACAGTAAAATTCAATTGCTGGTTAAACGGCCCAATGCCGGTTTTATCGTTATTAAAATCGGGTAAAGTCGTATTTACCAGCGAAACATAAAATAAACTCGATATCCGGTCAGACCTGCTTTTTCAAGTTACAGCGGTGGTGGGTCGACCGGATATTTTTTTCAAAACGTTTTTATAATACATTTTAAGAAGGCGCTCCGTTCAAGTACGGCTTCAAAGCGGCATATATGGCAAAATTATTCGGAGTTGGGATCCCATGTTCACCCCCCATACGAACGACCGTTCCATTTAAGATGTCCAGCTCCAGGCGCCGGCCCGCGGCCAGGTCGTAATACATGGAGCCTCGAATCGACGGTTCCAGGCTGCTAAAAAAGTCCATGGATTGATCCACACATTCTTGGGGCAAATTAGCCCCCTTTGCCCGCGCAACCGCTTCGACTTCTTGCATGGTGCCTCTCATCAAGTTGCGCGTTTCCTCGCAGGCTAAAATATCCCCCATGGGCAAACGTGTCAGGGCGGTAACGCCGTTTACGCCGCAGATCCCCAGGAATTTTTGCCACAGGGCGACCTGAATGTCTGTATGAAGCTCGGCCGTGATACCGGAATTTTGCATCGTTTTCTGGAGTGCCTCGGCTCGAGGGCTGGCACCGCCTTGCATCTCTCCTAAGATAATTTTTCCGGGACCACCCGTCTGGGCGATAACCCCGGGAGACTCGATGGTCGAAGATACCAATGAGACGCAACCCACAACATGCTCTGCTCCAATTGCATTTCCAAGCTGCTCCTCGTTGTCGATGCCGTTCTGCACCGAAAGAATCATGGTTTCCGGCCCGATTAAAGGCCGGATCTGCTCGGCAGCCGCTGCATTATCGTAAGCTTTGACGCAGAATAATACACAGTCGACCGGACCGATATCGCCGGGATTATCAGTGGCTGTGGCAGCGAAGGTAAAATTTCCAGCCAAAACGGATTTTATGGCTAGGCCGTTTTGGCGAATGGCCTCCAGATGCGCCCCCCGGGCGACAAATGTTACCTTTTCTCCGGCTCGGGCCAGCAGCCCACCAAAATAGCCGCCCGTTCCGCCGGTTCCCATAACCGCGATACGCATGATTGCCCCCCTTTTACCTGGTGATTAAGATCAGTTTGACCATACGTTGGATACACAAGCGTTAAGCTGGTGCTGCAGTCTTTAACGAACGTAGTTTCTATCACAGTTTTTAAATTAGTAATATAAACATTCTGTTTTTTGCGAAAGAGTTGCTTTTGGCTATACGGGCTTGCGCGCCCGCAGGCTGATTCCCTTAGTGCCAAATTCCATCGCGCTGGACGGATTGGGAACATCCGCAAAAATGTCATGCCGTTCAACGATCTCGGCATTTTCAAAACCGGCAGCGTTCACGGCCTCTATGAGGTCTGCCTCCGGCAGACCGCCGGCAATTCAGCCGGTCCACAGGGAAATATCGTTAAGTGCATCCGGTGGTATCGATTTGGCCACTAAGATGTCGCCGATATACAGCCGTCCACCGGGTTTTAGGATACGCGCCCACTCATTTAATGTTTTGACTTTATCGGGGGTTAAATTAAGCACGCCGTTGCTGATGATTACATCGGCAGAGTCATCTGCCAATGGCAAATTTTCTGCGTAACCCTCACGAAACTCCACGTGGGTTGCGCCCATCGCTTCTGCTCCGGCTCGTGCCCTGCCCAGCATCTCCTGGGTCATATCCACGCCGACCACTCTACCTTCCGGACCGACCAGAGTGGACGCAATCAGAGAATCGAAGCCCGATCCTGATCCGACATCCACCACGACCTCGCCGGGATTTATTGCTCCAAGCTTAAAGGGATTGCCCGTCCCGGCAAAAGAAGCCCTATTTTTTCCAGGCACGTCTGCATAACTCGACGGATCATAGCCCAGACGGTCGGCGGCCGCTCGGCCGGTATGAAAATGATAGCCTTTATGGGGATCAAGAGCGACCTCAGCATATTCTTTCCTGACCTCCTCGCGAAGATCCTCTGCCGATAGTTTTGTCGTTGTTTCTAAAGCGCTCATTAATGATTCCTTTCTATGTTTCGTTTTTTCTTTTTGAATAAAGTTTGATGGGAAAAAACATGGGCGTCTTTTCCTTATAAATTGCATATGCCTCGCCATATTCTTTCAGAACCTGCTGCTCTTCTCTTCTGGCAAGTTTGTAATAGAGAATAAGCAGAATCGGATACATTAGCAAGATGGTCGGGTTTAGCCAGCGAAACAACCAGCCGGTAATCATCAGAAATATGCCGGTGTATTGGGGATGACGGATGTATCTATATATGCCGCTTGTGACCAATCCCATTGACCGATGAATTTTCATCCATCCAAAAAAAACCAGCAGCATTCCGCCAAGCGTCATCCATACGCCCACGGCTCTGGTGGGCCAATGTCTGGATAGGGTATAAACGGTTGTTTTTAGCTGACCCAGCCCAATGGCGTCCCATATTTTGTTTACTAATTGATAATCGGTACCCAGCGGCTGCAGCAGGAAAATAAGCAAAGGCACGCCGAACATTTCAGCGAAAAGCGCCAGGAAAAAAGCGGAAAGCATTCCCTTTGAACGCCATTCAATTCGATCGCGAAAGGGTAAAAATAAAATGAAAAGTAGAAACAGGGTTGCATTGATAATAATGGCGGCTGTCATGCCCCAACGACCCATAATGGACCGAATGGCCGCAGGCGGCCCCGGTGTGTTGCTAAAGTGCCCCCAATAAAGATAGACGAATCCGAAAATCAAAAAAATGCCCAGGCCATAATAAATGGTTTCCTTGACCAAGATGGATCGATTCCGATCTTTCATGAGCGATACCTAAAGCAACTGTAACCTGCCACATCTACACTGAACATAAGTTTTGGTTGTGATTGATGTCCCTTGAATCAAAAAGTGTTTAATTAAATGAATGGGTGGCCCAAGGTGATTTGGCGGCTCCAGGTCAGCTTAACATGTTGGACTGAGGGGAAACCCTTAATAGGGAGAGGTTAAAGGCATTGTGTAAGCAGGTTTCAATCTCGAATAGGCCAACTCCTGAGTACCACAAGGTGGCATTTGGGTCAAGGGAATATTTGGCAATTAGATCAATGCAACTCGTTGAAAGTTATAATACATTTTTTGCCAATGACATTTAATTGACTGCTAATGCTTTTTATGAAATGTAAGTCTCATCTGTATTCTTATTATCCGGAAATTCAGCTAAATGAATGATAGAGCCGCCAAATTAACCGCCCTGACGATTGCATCCCTGAGCTCATTTATCACGCCCTTTATGATCTCTTCGATCAATATTGCGCTGCCGGTTATTGGCAAAGAATTTAAAACCGATGCCGTCGTCTTAAGCTGGGTGGCGACATCCTACCTGCTGGCAGCGGCTGTGTCTCTGGTGCCCTTTGGCAAGCTGGCCGATATTTACGGCCGCAAGAGAGTTTACATGATCGGCATGGTGCTTTTTACCCTGACATCGCTGTTGTCGGCGGTGGCAACCTCGGCACCCATGCTGATTGTTTTTCGAATATTCCAGGGCGCCGGTAGTGCCATGGTTTTTGCCACCGGAATTGCCATCTTAAGCTCGGTTTACCCGGTTGAAGAGCGCGGAAAGGTATTGGGTATTGCCGTTGCTGCGGTTTACACAGGGTTATCCTGTGGGCCGTTTTTCGGTGGTTTTTTAACCCATCATCTGAGCTGGCGTAGTCTTTTTTTACTCAATATCCCCTTTGGCGTAGTGATTATCTTGCTGATCAGTTTTAAGCTCAAGGGCGAATGGAAGGGCGCTGAAGGCCAAAAATTCGATCTGACCGGCTCCATCATATACGGTACCGCCATTTTTGCGTTTATGTACGGCATATCTATTTTGCCCGATATGCTGAGCATCGTCTTAATTTTGACCGGTGTCGTTGGGCTTTTCGCCTTTGTGCGCTGGGAGCTGGTGGTGGCGAGCCCGGTTTTTGAGGTTAATCTGTTTGTTACCAATCGCACCTATGCGTTTTCATGTCTGGCGGCATTGATCAATTACAGCGCAACTTTTGCCGTCGGCTTCTTGTTGAGCTTATACCTGCAATACATCAAAGGCTTGTCACCCCAGAGTGCGGGGCTGGTGCTGGTATCCACACCGGTGGTGATGGCCATTTTTTCTCCGCTGGCGGGCCGGCTCTCCGACCGGATCGAGCCGCGCGTGATTTCATCGCTGGGCATGGGCCTGACGGCGCTGGGATTGGTGCTTTTAATCGTGTTAAATGCGCATACGACCCTGGCTTATCTAATTGCCAGCCTGATGATTTTAGGATTTGGATTTGCCTTGTTTTCATCTCCTAACATGAACGCCATTATGAGTTCGGTGGATAAGCGCTTTTACGGAATTGCATCGGCATCGGTGGGGACCATGCGGCTTTTAGGGCAGATGCTGAGTATGGGAATTGTAACCTTGATTCTGGCGCTGTATATCGGACGGGTCCAGATTACGCCCCAATCTTTTGCCATGTTGATCAAAAGCGTGCAGGTGGCGTTTATTGTCTTTTCGGTTTTGTGTGTTGGTGGGATTTTCTTTTCGCTTTATCGCGGCCGCTTGCGACCGGATGATTAGTTTGGGCTAGCTCACCGCAGAGACGCAGAGTTCGCAGAGAAAGTATTTTTTCATTTGTCGCTGAGACGCCGACAAATGAAAACCACTCAGCCGCTCCGCGGCAAAAACAATAAGGCTATATTATACAGCTTGGTAAACCATCAGAGCCCTTTGTTATTGCCGGAGGCAGATTGCTTTTTGCTTTCCGTCCTCTCAACGGAAAGCAAAATGAAAAATAAACTCTGCGAACTCTGCGCCTTTGCGGTGAATTCTATTCGATGTTTCCTTTCAGGCCGATTTTCTCGGCGACATCGCGCATGCCCATGATGGTATCGGTGATCAGCTCGGAAAGCTCCACCCCCATCATTTCGGCACCCCTTTCAATGATCGAGCGATCAACACCGGCGGCAAACTGTTTCTGCTTCCATTTCTTTTTAACCGATTTGGCTTTCATGTCCATGACACTTTTAGAAGGCCGCACCAGAGCGGAAGTGACCACCAGTCCGGTCAGCTCATCAATGGCATACAGGACCTTCTCCATATCCGATTCGGGCTTGACATCGGTGCAAATACCCCAGCCGTGGCTGATCACCGCCCGGATGTATTCTTCCGGCCAGTTATTTTCTTTCAGAATTTCCTCGGTTTTTTTACAGTGCTGATCCGGAAACTGCTCATAATCCAGATCATGGATCAGTCCGATGATCCCCCATTTTTCCTCATCCCCGCCCCGCTTGCGGGCCATGTAGCGCATAACGCCTTCCACTGCCAGCGCATGCTTGATAAGGCTTTCGTTTTTGTTATATTGCTTCAGAAGTGCCAGCGCTTCTTCACGTGTCGGAATCTTTGGGTCCATGTGTTTCTCTCCTTATCCTCTACGGTATTTTTTAGTGAATGGTATTTTGAATATCACGTATCCTTTGGCAGTCAAGCCTTATCGTTGATTTCCTCTTGATCCTTTTAATTTGAGCGGCTATTTTGTCTTCAAGCCCCAAAGGCGAAACCTCCTCACGCTGGCAGAAAGGACGCTGAGTTTGAAAACCACGCTGGATTCTTCTTTTCAAAAAATTCATTTGACCGAACTTTATGGACGAAATGTCGGCGCCAACGTTTTGGGGTTCCTTATCATTGCCCTGCTTAACTTATTTACCCCGGTTGAATTTTTTAAAATTCAACGTGCCTTCCTTTTATCCGGTGGCTGGATGGTGATTCTGTCATTTTACCCCGTGGTTATTTGCATCGGAATAGGGTTTCAATATATCGTTCAGCGACCGATTACCCAGGTGATCAATCGTATGCGGCAAGGACTGGAAATTGATGACGCTCTGGCCGAAAAGGCCTATCGGCGAATATTGAATTTGCCGTTTATTATCGGGCTGGTCAATTTTGCGATGTGGATTGTTTTGACATCCCTATTGGGTACATTTTTTGTCATTTTCAGAGACGCACCCCCTCAAATAAGCTTTTTTGTAGCTTTTCGAGGTTTTATGGTCGGATATATTTCCGCCATCATCTCATTTTTCCTGACCGAGGCCTATAGCCGCAGAAGGCTGGTTCGGACTTTCTTTCCCGCCGGCAAACTGGCCACTATACCGGGAACCATCAAATTTTCAATTCTTAGAAGAATACGGGTACTTTACGGCGTTGGAACGCTGGCACCGATGATTATTCTGGTGGGCACCTTGGCTTTTATTCTGTGGGAAATGGATCTGGTCACTATTTCCGCAGCTGATTTTGGCCGGGAGTTTCTTATTTTTTCGATTATCCTGTGCGTCATTTTTATTTTTGTCGGTGGGCGCTTGAATGTGCTTTCCGGCAAATCGATTATTCAACCCATCACCGATATGATGGTGTTAGTGCGCCGGGTGAGAAGAGGGCATTTTAAGCAGAAGGTGAGAGTGGTCTCCAATGATGAGCTGGGTGTTCTGGGCGATGGCTTAAATGAAATGACTGAAGGGCTCATTGAACGGGATGAAATTCGCCAGTCATTGGTTCTGGCCCAAGAAGTCCAGCAAACGTTATTGCCCCGTCAAAACCCCCAACTGGAAAAACTAGACGTTGCGGCCACCATCGTCTATTGCGACGAGACCGGTGGCGACTACTACGATTTTCTGGAAACCAACGAATCCCACCCTGGAGATTTTACGGTGACGATTGGCGATGTATCCGGCCACGGCATTCCGGCTGCGCTGATGATGGCCTCCGCGAGAGCATTTCTGCGACAACGATCAATATTACCGGGCACTCTGGTAGATATTGTATCCGACGTGAATCAGCAGATGGCCAGAGATTTTGAGGAAACAGGCGGCTTTATGACCCTGTTTTATCTGACCATCGACACCCCAAATAACTGTCTTTACTGGGTTCGTGCCGGTCATGATCCGGCCATTTTGTATGATCCGGAAAGCGAGGCCTTTGAAGAGCTTCGCGGTGCCGGCATTGCCTTGGGCGTTGACATGGATGGTCACTATGCGCAATATCAGAAAGAGAACCTCAAAAGGGGTCAGATCATCTTGCTGGGCTCAGACGGTCTCTGGGAAGCCCGCAATCCCAAAGGGGATATGTTTGGTAAAGCACCCGTTCATCAGATCGTTGGCAAACTGGCACAATCGAGCGCCAAAGAGATCCTGACCGCGTGTTTTCATGAATTTAATGTTTTTTTGGGAGATTGCGCACCTGAAGATGATGTTACCCTTGTGGTGATAAAGATAACCAAGGACTAATGATTGGTAATTCGTATTTGGTGTTTAGTTTAATAAATGTTAAACACTGAACACCAAACACCAAAATTGACTGATTAAAGGAGGTAATACATGGCCCCTGGGATCGATCAGCTTAGCGAATTTGCAATGGATGCCATTCATCAGGCAGGTGAAAAAGCGATGGCCTATTACGGCAAAGGCAAGCCGCATGTCAGATTTGACGAAAGCGTGGTGACCGAAGCCGAAAATCAGCTTACCGATGTGTTTCAGAATCGACTAAACCGTGAGTTTCCCGAACATGTGGTCTTTCGTTTTGGTGAGCTCAATGAAAATTATTCCCATGGGCAAAAACGCTATCTGTGGATATTTGATCCGCTGGAGGGGGTGGCGAATTTTCAGGGGGGCATTCCCATCTGGGGTATGTCCATAGCCGTGCTGGACAATTTTTGGCCGATATTGGGACTGTTCTACATGCCGGCGACCGGCGATCTTTTTCATGCGAAGCCCGGCAAGGATGCATTTTGGGGTAATGAGAAAATTCGCGTAACCGATTCAGGCCATATGAATGATGAAAGCCTTTTATTGACCTATTCCCGTTTTCACCAACAATATACATCCACCTTTCCAGGTAAGATTCGCTCGCTGGGATGCGCTTCTGCCCATGTGTGTTACGTGGCCATGGGGCGTGCTGATGCAGCTGTTATTACAAATGATTCCTTCCAGGGCCTGGCGGCGGCGCGTGTCATTTTAGAATCCGCCGGGGGAAAACTCTGTAAAATGGACGGCAGCGATTTTCATCTTAATGAATACCTGGATGGTCAGCGTATCGACGATCATCTGATGGTTGCCGGTGCAGAAAACCTTTCGCAGGCCAGGCGTTATCTGAAGCGACTATAGTCCATGTATGGATCCTTAATCGACCAGCACACAGCATCAGGCATACCATGGCCTTCCCATAAGTTGTGGCAGGCGGCCCATCAGGCTGTTGTTCATCACCTGCACTGTTATTCTGCAGATCTCATTTCTTTAAAGCGTCGGGCGCAAGCGCTCAAATCGTGTCTAACCGCTGTATTTCCCATTATGGATGACCTTTGTTCGCAAAGCTGTCCTTGGTGTCCGGATCCCTGCTGCCAGAAGGCCAGTGTCTGGTTTGATTTTAAAGACCTGCTGTTTATGCATTTTAATCAACTGTCCATTCCACCGTGTCAGCCAAAAACAGATTTAAAAAATCCGTGTTGCTACCATTCAACCCGAGGATGCCGACTGTCGCGCATCAACCGGCCCTGGATCTGCTCCTGGTATCTTTGTCCGACCCAAACCGCCATTTTGAGAAAGGACTTGCTCGCTGAGCACGAATCGTTAAAGCAGGCTCTTGCCCGGATCAAAGCCGAGCGCAATTTGCTGGAGAGTGAATATATTCGAATTATATCCTAAACACGGATATTTTTTTCTGACAGGATTAATCCACCTTTGCTAAAGCTTCGGTGGACAAGCAGGATTAAAATCGTAATTTTAACTGGCATGAGAGGATAAAGAAAAAGCAACTTAATTCTGCTTGGCGCGCCGAAGCTCAGCGAGCGAAGGCGGGTAGATCCTGTCCGGGTTAAAAATTATTAAAATGGATCTGAATTTAACGGACATACCGAGGTCGGTTTACATCCGATATATTCTGCTGAATTTACCGGGTTTGGCGGCCGTTATTCTGGTGTTGATAATTATTCGGTATTGGGTCGATCTTTCGGTATGGCTTTCGGTCGGTATTGTCGCTTTCTGGATTATCAAAGACGTCCTGTTGTTTCCCTTTGTCTGGCGTTCTTATGATTCGGAACGGCCCGGTCGATCGCGTTCGATGATCGGCCAGCGGGGTGTTGCCCGGGAGAGGCTGGCACCCTCTGGTTATGTGCAGGTTCACGGAGAACTCTGGCGGGCAAAAAAAATGGGCGAAGGTCCACCGATTGAAGCCGGGCAACCGGTGCAGATTGTCAGAATGGAAGGGCTGACCTTGTATGTCAAAGGGCGCGATTCGGTAGAATAGGTTAACAGTATCTGGGATTATGTTTCCTCTGCACGCAGGGTATTGGAGGTCAGGCAAAAGCATATTCTAATTAAAAATAACAGATTATTTATTTTGGACCCCTGGGATATATGCTATACTTCAACAGACGCTATTTAACATTGGTATACCACGGTTGACCTTAGCTGATAGCGGTGCGGATTTAACCATGGATAATGAAACAGCCGACCTCGATAACAATATTATCGACTGCCCGCAATGCGGCGTTAAAAACCCCATTGAGTCTGACATCTGTTACAATTGCGGTGTATCATTACACGAGGTCCCAATTGTAAAGAAACGCCGGTCGTGGATCCCCGGCTTTTTGTTTGTCCTGTTTGTTGCTGGCCTGATTTATTTTTTTTACACCGATTTTAACCGCAGCGATGCGCCCCTTTCAAAGACCCAAACCGCACCCACCGAAAAGCCCATACCCAAAAGCGAGCCAGAGCCGTTGCCCGAAAAAGCCTCCTTTGTCAAAGCAGGACAGTCCAGTGAGGCCGAACGGATAAATTTACCGCTCGGTTTGTTGCGCATCAGAGATGTCGTCGGTAATTTGCTAGCCGAGTTAACGGTACCGGTCATCGGTGGCGGTTGGGTAGCGTTGCCCACCCGTCAGACACTGGGCGGATATAACTGGGTTTTGCAGGTGGGCTCCGGTGCCCCGCAGACTATCGAAGGCGGCATCGTAAACGACGAGGAATCCATCAGTCTCTGGCGTATTCGCGAGGATCAAGCCATAGATGGACCCGAACTGTATCCCTGGTCGGCGGACACACCGTTGACCTGGATGGCACTCAGATCTCCGGACCCACCGGAACGAATTGAGATCGGTGCTGTCACATACCAGGGCAATTACATTAAAGGCGCTGTTTCAGACGACATAAATGATGCCGGCGTATTTATTCAAAAGGGCCGTGTGGTGGGCTGGACTTTTGGTGATGCTGGAACGGGCGCTTTTCTATGGGCCGGAGAAGCGGGGCGCAGCCTAAATCCCAATATCCGGGTCGATGACTATTACCGACTGAGCTTTGCCAACAGCCGAGAAGAAGAATTTTTAAGGGCATTGGCTTTAGGTGACGAATATTCGAACCTGGATCGTCTGGACGCATTTGCGCGAGCCTTTCGTTTTGATCCCAAACTTTCGGCTGAACAGACACCCGACTATTTGAAACCCGAAGCGGTCATCAGCCAGCTGCGCCTGGTGCTGTCGCGTGCGGTCCAAGAGGGTGACGGCACCCAGGCACTGGCCTATTTTGATGCCGAGATCCTTGCCCAAGCCGGTGATGTTCCTTTGATTATGGATGTGGTGGTTTTGACAGCGCAAAATGATGGCCAGGAAGACGCCGTCGATATAGTGGAAATCGCTATCGAAACGTTGGCACCCCAAAATAATCAGGAACGAGCGCAATTGAACGATCTGCACTCCGGGCTTTATCAAAGCTGGTTGAATGAGTTGATTGAGAGCGGCGATACCCAGGCAGGTTGGCAAGTATATGCTCGCGGCGGCGAGCAGCGACCTCAAGATCTCAGCATTTATTTGTACGGTGTCAAATTAGCGCTGGCAGAAAATGATTGGGAAACAGCCGAACGGCTGTTGGCGGCCAGAGATTATCCGCCGGCATTGAGCACTGAAGTCAGAAGCCTGCAATCGCTTATTTCTGAGCTTAAAGGCCAGGAGTCCAAAATTGTCATTCGTTTTGAACCCGGCACCAACCAGATACCGGTGACGGCCTCAATCAACGGGGAAGCCGCGCAAGACTTTATTGTTGATACGGGTGCATCGATGGTCACCATTCCTTTTTCAACCGTCAGAGCGCTTGGGATTGTCATTTCGGTGCGCAACCCGCGCCGCAAGATCTATACTGCCAGCGGCGAGCTTTTTGCGCCTGAAGTGGTCTTGGATTCGATTGCGCTAGAGGGATACGAAGTCAACAATGTAACAGCGCTGGTGATGGATCTGCCCAATCAGCCGAATGTGGGGCTGCTGGGGCTAAATTATTTGCGCCGTTTCAGAATGGATTTGAACACAGATGACGGCTTGCTGATGCTGGCGCCTAAGTAGGTTGAGCCCGTTGAGCCGGTTGAGGCCGTTAAGTAAGGTAAAATGCCACATTTTATATTCTGACAAACCGACTCAACCCTTTATACGAGGACCTTCGGCGGGCAGCGGGCTAACCGGCCAACCTGATTTTTTGAACCCGGATTGCAAATTAGAGCTAAATAAAGATGTGATTTTGAGAATAGTTAAGGACCCTGTGAATGACGCTAAATGATGCCCTGCGCGACGACATTTTAAAGCGGATTAAGAAAATACCAATTGTTGACTTTCTTAAACTGGAAGTGGTTCGTCTGTCAGAAGGATCTTGTGAGGTGAAGGTTCCGCGCAGAATAAGCTATGACGGTGTTTTTGAATCCTTCCATGGCGGGCTCTTGATGACCGTTGCCGATAGTGCGGCCTGTTTTGCCATTTTTACTCGCAGCGGTCCTCATATACCCCTGACCACAACAGATATGAATATTCGTTTCTTGGCGCCCTGCCGCAGTGGTGTGATCGCCAAAGCCCGTTTGATTAAATTTGGCAAAACCATGTGCCCGGTTGCCGTAGAGCTGTTTGATGAAGACCAGCGGATGGTGGCCGTCGCCCAGGTGAACTATATGCTGCTGAACGTCTAAAGGCTGCCGGATATTTAACGATAGCGTCTAAAAATCCTCAATGACGCTTCCCTTTTCCACGTAATTTTCGATGTGGTTCTGGGCGTTCACCAAAGAATGCATCGCCGCTTCAAAACGCGCATAAACCGGATCTTCCTGACCCAGCTGCATCTGGGCTTTCTGCATGATTTTTAGGCCCTGGGCCAGATGGGCATTTATCTCTTTTAAAATCGCCTTGCGTCTTCGGTGCCGCTCGCGCTCTTTTGCAATCACCGGCAACAGCCGCTGGATGGAATATTCCACCAGGGCATCTCGGGGGGTATTAAATCTGCGGGATGTTTCTTCCAGGCTGGAGAGCGTCCGTCTGCTGACGACAAAGGTTTTTTGAATTCGATCCAGGGTGCCAAAGGCCTCGCGTTCGATTTCATTGGCGATCATGCTCAATGACTGGGCGTCTTCGATCAGATGATCAAAAAGCGATTTTTGTTTAATTCCCAGATGCGTGGCGACAATACTGAGCACATCGATTGCCCGTGCTGATAATTTAAATGTCGCTCTAACCGATTGCCTTCCCCTCAGGTCGGAAGATGACGGCAATGGGATATTCAATTCCTCAAACGGTTCACCCTTATCCTTTTTCGCCATTTTGTCCCGCCTTTATTCGTCTTAAATCCATGGTTTGTAACTCATTACCAATAAAATTATGCACAATAAGTCATATGGCAATCTGCCTGCTTGTATTATTTTGCATGACATATTTTAGGCCAAAAGTAAAACGATTATCAGAAATTATTTCCTGACAGGATCTACAGGATTTACAAGATTTTATTTTTACATTTTCAGTTTCCAGAAGAAACTGAAAATACACAATCGCCTTCGGCGAAGGCGAACCTGCTTATCGGTTTTTAACTAAGGAAATGCCACTATAAAAATAGGACAAATTAAATGTTGTCATTAAGGGAAAAATATTTTCCGCTGAAGGCGGATTGAGTTTTCTCACTTCCATCCGGGAAGTGAGAAAGAGAAAAAAATAATCCTGAATAATCCTGTAAATCCTGTCTAAAAAATTAAAAGGAAAAAGGGTCTTTAAAACTATGTCCAATGAAAAAACTGAAAATGTAAGTTTAGGCAAATCCAATTAGTACTCAATGAGGCGGGTATTCGCTAAAGGGATGTCATTGAAAACGGGCCGAGGTGGTCTGGTGTTGGCTTTCGTCGATATAAGCGTAGCGTCTGAGGGCATCCAGAATCCAGCGGGCTTTCCATTTCAACCAGTCGCTGTTTTCGGTTGGGTTTGTTTTTAGCGGTCGTGGAATGACGGCCACCAACCGGACGATTTCCTCCAGGGTTAACTGTCCAACGGATTTGTTAAAATAATGCTCTGCGGCCACCTCCACACCGAATATCCCCGGTCCCCATTCGATCACATTGAGATAAAGTTCGAAAATTCGATCTTTAGAGAGGTCTTTTTCCAGTCTGATGGTGATCAATAGTTCTTTGATTTTGCGAATGATGCTTTTGTCAGTGGACAGATACAGGTTTTTGGCCAGTTGCTGGGAAATAGTGCTGGCGCCGCGCGCATAGGTTCCTTTTTGCCAATTCTTTTTAATGGCTTCTTTCAGTTCGGCAAAGTCGATGCCCTTGTGCTGGTAAAAACTGGCATCTTCGGTTACCCTGACGGTCTCACGCAACAGCTTTGGCATGGCTTCAAGATCAATCCATTTTTGACGGATACGGTAAGTCGCATCTTCTTTCTTCGCCTCCCGGTAGCGCTGAACCATCAAGGCCGTCGATCTGGGGTTTTTGATTTTTAACTCGCTCACATCGGGCAAGCCCAGGAAAAAATAAAACCCGCCGATAACCACAACCAGCAGTATGATGATGCCAATTATTTTGAGGGTTTTCTTCATTTAAATACAAAATAACCGGATTTCTATATGAAATAAAGATTTTTTTTAATCACTAGAAGTAAACTACGACATAAAAAAGGCGGTGGTCAAAAAAATGACCACCGCCTCTCTTTCAGATCAGATAATATAAGTTAAAATTTGAAGCTATCTCAAAAATAGTAGATCACGCCCAAGGGTCCGCCTCCGGCGGATTAGATGCATTTTTGCGTTAGCTTCTATTTGACTTCTTCATACTCAGCATCCACCACTTCCTCAGCCGCATTGTCGCCGCCAGGTTGCGGCCCCCCTGAGGTATGCTGCGCCCCGCCTGCATACGCATCCTGGGGTTGTCCCTCCGGTGAAGCCTGCTGATACATTGAAGCGGCCAGCTTGTGAGAAGCCTGGCTCAATGCCTCTGTCAAGCGCTTGATTTCTTCGCTGTTATCGCCTTCGATTTCATTTTTGAGACTATTGATCGTCTGCTGGATTTCGGCTTTCAGCCCGCTATCCACTTTATCGCCCAAATCAGTCAAGGTCTTCTCAGTGGAATAAATCAGCGTGTTGGCTGAATTGCGTGCATCGGCCAGCTCTTTTTTCCGTCGATCGTCGTCGGCATGCAGCTCGGCATCTTTTACCAGCCGATCAATTTCCTCCTGGGATAGTCCCGAAGAGTGGGTGATTTTAATCGACTGCTGCTTGCCAGTCGCTATGTCCTTGGCAGATACTTCCACTATGCCATTGGCATCGATATCAAAGGAAACTTCAATCTGGGGTGTGCCGCGGGGTGCCGGTGCAATACCCGTCAACTCGAAGCGTCCTAAAGTTTTGTTATCCGAAGCCATTTCTCGCTCTCCCTGCAGCACGTGAACTGATACCGCCGGCTGGTTGTCTTCTGCGGTGGTAAAGGTTTCGCTCTTTTTGGCCGGGATGGTCGTATTTTTCTCGATTAAGCGAGTCATCACCCCCCCCAGTGTCTCGATACCCAGAGAAAGCGGGGTCACATCCAGCAACAGAACATCGGATACGTCACCTTTTAAAACACCGCCCTGAATGGCGGCTCCCAAGGCGACCACCTCGTCCGGATTCACTCCTTTGCTGGGTTCTTTGCCAAAAATTTTACTGACGCGCTCCTGAACAGCCGGCACACGGGTCATCCCGCCCACCAGTATAACCGAGTTGATGTCCGCAGCAGAAAGACCGGCATCCTTGAGGGCCGTATGACAGGGTTGCTCCAGTTTGTCCAGCAACTCACCGACCAGGCTTTCAAGCTTGGCGCGGGTGACCTTTATGTTCAAATGTTTCGGACCGCTGGCATCTGCAGTGATAAACGGCAAATTGACATCTGTTTCCACGGAAGCGGACAATTCAATTTTGGCTTTTTCGGCAGCTTCCTTTAAACGTTGCAGGGCCATTTTGTCGCCCCTCAGATCAATGCCTTGGTCCTTTATAAATTCATCGGCCAGGTATTCGATTAATTTGAGGTCGAAATCCTCACCGCCTAAATGGGTGTCGCCATTGGTGGATTTGACTTCAAAAACACCATCGCCGATTTCAAGGATCGAGACGTCAAATGTGCCGCCGCCCAAGTCGAACACCACAATTTTTTCATCGGTCTTCTTATCCAAGCCATAAGCCAGGGATGCTGCAGTGGGCTCATTAATGATGCGCAAAACATTGAGCCCGGCTATTTTACCGGCATCTTTGGTGGCTTGCCGTTGACTGTCGCTAAAATAAGCCGGAACAGTAATCACCGCATCTGTCACTTTTTCACCTAGGTATTCTTCGGCGGCTTTTTTAATATTGGCCAGAATAAAAGATGAAATTTCTGCCGGGCTGTGCTGTTTGCCGCGCAAGGTAATGCGAACATCGCCGTTGGACGCCTTTTCAATTTTATACGGCAGCACCTTAATGTCGCTTTGCACTTCTGCAGAATCATATTTCCGGCCGATCAGTCGTTTGACGCCAAAAACAGTATTTTCAGGATTGGTGATCGCCTGTCTTTTGGCAATCTGCCCAACCAGGCGTTCCCCTTTATCAGACACCGCCACCATGGAAGGTGTTGTGCGGCCGCCCTCAGGGTTGGTGATAATTTTTGCGTCGCCGCCTTCCATAATGGCAACACATGAGTTGGTCGTACCCAGGTCAATTCCAATTATTTTACCCATGATAAATTCCTCCTTAAATGATGTCGTTTTGGTTATGAATGTTAATTTAAGTCGTTATCCATTTGTCCATCACTTTGCAGCGTGCTGACAGCGATTTTCTCGAGCTCGAAATCCTCGATCATGTCTCCCTTGTTAACAAAGTCACGGATCTCTTCTTGCGCCTCTGCAAGCGCTTGGATGGCATTGACAAAATGTACATATGTCGGATCCTCATTGCCGAGATCTTTTTCAAATTCTGCCAGCAATTCAAGACCTTCATTTAAAAAAGCATTGATATCATTTAATATTTGTTTGCGGATCGTATGTCTTTGACGTTCCTTTGAAATAATCGGCAACAACCGCTGAATGGACAGTTCCACTAAGGCATCTCTGGGCGCGTTAAATTTTTCCGCTGTTTTTTCTAAAGATGTCAACGTACTACGACTAATAACAAAGGTTTTTTGAACGCGCTCCAGATCCACCAGCGATAATCGGTCAATCTCCCGTGCAATGCGTATCAATGACCGCGCATCTTCCATTAAATGATCGAAAATCGATTTCTGTTTGATACCCAAGTGTGCTGATACAATGCTGAGGGCTTCAATGGCCATAGTAGATAATTTGAATGTCACCCTGACCGATTGGCGGCCTCTTAGATCAAAAGCAGTTGGATGCGGCAAAGACATCTGATTTTTCGCTGTCATTTCATTATTATGTTCCATTTTTCACCACCTCCTAAATCTGCTTTGAAATCATTGGCACGATTCATTACTACATATTAATACATTTTTTTAGTAATGCAATATAAAAATAAATATATTTTCTTGACAAAAATAATTTTATATTTATTTTATTTGTCAGAAATAGCTTAGATAATAATCCAATCCAACCTTAGGAGGTATTAAAATGATGAGCTTAGTCAGATGGAACCCTTGGAGAGAGATGTCAACTTTACAGCATCGCGTAAACCACTTATTTAACGAACCGTTTTTCAGAAGCGACAGCGAAAATGATGAACTGCGCATGGGGTCCTGGTATCCGGCAGTGGATATGTTCGATGATGGCGAAACCATTGTCATCAAAGCCGAACTACCCGGTATGGATAAAAAGGATATATCGGTTGATATCGAAGATCGGGTTTTAACCCTCAGCGGCGAGCGCAACCATGACAATGAGGTTAAGGAAGAGAATTATTATCGTCGCGAAAGAGTCTACGGCACTTTCAAACGGACTTTTAATCTACCGGCCGATGTGGATTCAGATCAAATTAAGGCGGACTTTAAAGACGGTGTCTTAAAAGTTGAAATTCCAAAACCCGAGGAAAAAAAGCCCAAACAAATTACGGTTCATTAAACGTCTTTCCCGTAACGCGATCAGCGCGTTGATGGGTAAATAAATGTAGGGCGACCATAGCGTCGCCCTATTATTTTGCCCGCATCCGTATCAAAGCAAAACCGCGACTATTTTGAAGCAAAATATGGGTTATTGTTATGCAATACTTTCAAATTGACTTATAATATAAAAAGAGTTTTAACTGAAAAACACGAAGAACAGCATTCAATCATTCGGACTCATATCCCTTTCTGCCTTAGTGGCGAGCAGGGTTTCTCACGCTTATGTTAAACTATATTCAATACCCTCAGAGGTTTTTAAGCACATGAAAAAACCACCCGGAATTATCCGTCGAATTTTAGGTTCCTTCTGGAACGGTGTCTCGGTTCTGCGCCGCTTTGTCGGCAATATGCTATTTCTTTTGCTGATCATCATTTTAATTGCCATATTCTTCTTCGATGGCGGAGAAGAAGTGCCCGATGGCGCTGCTTTGATCTTAACCCCGGAAGGCGATATCGTTGAACAAAAAACTGAAACTGTGATGTCCAGTGTCTTATTTGGTGAAGCTGCAAAAAAAGAGACGCTCTTGAAGGACATTATCGATGTAATCGATTATGCAAAAGATGATGACCGCATAGCGGTGATGGTGCTGGATCTAAGGAAAATGGCCGGTTCCGGCATTAGCAAGCTGCAAGACATTGGGGCCGCTCTCGAGCGCTTTAAAAGTGGCGGCAAGCAAATTTATGCTTTTGGTGATTTCTTCAATCAGCAACAGTACCTTCTGGCAACCCATGCGGACCGACTTTATTTGAACCCGATGGGCTCAGTTTTTTTGCAAGGCTTTGGTCTTTATCGTATGTACTTCAAGTCGGCGCTGGAAAAGCTTAAAATACAGTTTCATGCCTTTCGTGTTGGTACTTATAAAACAGCCCTGGAGCCTTTTTTACGCGATGACATGTCTGATTATGCCAAAGAGGCCAACCTGGCGTGGCTCGACATCCTCTGGAACGATTACAAACGTGTTGTTGCCGAACAGCGGGGGCTAGAACCACAAAATATTGACGTCTTTATCAATAATTATCCCGCTCATCTGGCAAAAGCCGGTGGCGATGCTGCCGCAGCAGCTTTAAATCTTGGTCTGGTGGATGAGTTGATAACCCGTGACCAGCTGCGCGAGGAGCTTATCGACATCGTCGGTCGGGATCAAGACGGACTGACCTTTAAACAGATCTCATTTGATGAGTATTTTAGCCACGTTCGCCCTGTGCTGACGCAAGACCACCCGATCAAAGACAAAGTCGGCATTGTTGTGGCCAGTGGCATCATCCTGGATGGTGAACAGCCGACCGGCCGAATTGGCGGTGACACCATCGCGGATTTGCTGATCCGGGCGCGTAATGATGACCAGATAAAGGCAGTGGTGTTACGGGTGGATAGTGGCGGCGGCAGTGCGACCGCCTCTGAAGTTATCAGCAGGGAAATCCAGCTTACCCGCGACAGCGGCAAACCCGTTTTTGTGTCCATGGGATCGGTGGCCGCTTCGGGTGGATATTGGATTGCTGCCCAGGCCGATCAAATCTGGGCCACACCAACGACCATTACCGGATCGATCGGGATATTCGGCGCCTTCCCTACGTTTGAAAAGAGTCTCAAATCCCTCGGCATTACCAGCGATGGTGTTGGTACGACCCAACTATCAGATGCATTTATTCCCAGCCGACCGCTCAATGATCTGATCGCCCAATCAATGAACCAGATGATCGAACAGGGCTATCGGCGTTTCATCCAGCGGGTTGCCGAAGGCCGCAATATGGAACTCGAGGCGGTCGAGAAAATTGCCCAGGGTCGTGTCTGGGCCGGAACGACGGCCAAAGATCTGGGACTGGTCGATCAACTGGGCAACTTGCAGGATACCATTCAGGCGGCTGCTGCACAGGCAGATTTAAAAGATTATGGCATTACTTACATCACACAACCGTTAACAACCAGGGAGCAGCTGATCAAAAAGCTTAATCGGTTCATTTTGACCGTATTCAATTTTACCCAGTCGACAGATCATCCAGTACAAAAATTATATGAGAGGGTGGTTGATAACGAAATCGGTCATCTTTTGCTGGACGACGATCCGGCCGGATTATACGCATTCTGCTTAAATTGTATCGATCCTTGATCAAATAAGTACCCGGAGTTGCGTATTTGTATCAAATTCAATTTGTTACACCTTCTTTCCCTTTTACGAAACAATTCTAAAAGCCAATCAAATATTTTTGAAACCTTCCGCCGAATAAATGTCTCTTAATTGCGTTTAATATCATTATTCCCTCTAAAAACGTTTGTAAGGAAAAGGGCGCTTCAACCACTAAAATAAATCATTATGTTTTCATGGATTTAGATCAACCATTCTGGATAAATCGGAGACAGATA
The DNA here is from genome assembly GCA_030066985.1 of Desulfobacterales bacterium. Taxonomy (NCBI): domain Bacteria; kingdom Pseudomonadati; phylum Thermodesulfobacteriota; class Desulfobacteria; order Desulfobacterales; species Desulfobacterales bacterium. The sequence continues at coordinate 194,498 of JASJAN010000004.1, read as the reverse complement.
TGGCAAAAGATAAAAAGGATATCAAAAAAGATATATTGAATATGTTTCGATCGTTACAAAATGAAGGCAAAGATGTTTTACCGCCTGAATTTTTGGAATCGAATTATTTCCAGCATTTAAATTGGGACGAAAAGCAACTCTATCAAAATGCGGTCAAGGATTTGATTTCAAGAGGGCTTGTCAAAAATGTCAGAGGCTCGAGCCTGAATCTTAAGCTTACTGATAAAGGGGCTAACTTAATCTATAACTGAATGGCGCATTGGTTTTAATGCACCATTCAGTTATGGAAACAAAAAAGGCGATTCAGGATGTTCCTGTAATCGCCTTTTTTATCAGTTAAAAATGTGCCGTTCGGGAAAGAGAACGATCAAGCCAAATCGTTAAACAGCACATCTTTTAGCATTTTATCGGCTATTTTTTCTTCATCAATCTCGTAGGTCCCATTTTCGATTTGTTCTTTAAGCTGAGCAACTTTGTCCTCTCGGACATCCGGTATCGCTTCCAACTGTTTCTGGGCCTCCTGGATATCTTTAGCCGCGTTTGAAAGCGCGACCGTATCTGCCTTGGTTTGCTGTTGTTGCTGCTGCTCCGATGCGGCGTCGACCTTATCCTTATCCTGTACCTGATTCACATACGATTCAATGTTAACAGAGTCTTTGGGGGTAATTTCCATTTTATGGCAGTCTCCTCAAACTTTAACGGGTTGCCAATCTTTCTGACCGCACAACCTTCATTATTAACAATAATTCTAATTCACTGGCTTCTGCGTGTCAAATAAATTACGATTTAATTATATTATCGGTAAAAACTTTACATACTTTAGTCTTTTTTTGCAAATTTCCGCATGGCTTCGCTTTTTGAGAAAATTTACAACATATTAATATAACAATAAATAATGTTAAAATTGGTATTTTGCATCGCAAAACGCCAATTTTGATCCCAAGGTCGTTTTCGCAGGCCTAAAATTAATATGCCATTATCATGCCAAAAAAATTTAATTCTCTGCATTCTCAGAGAATAATTCCTTACCCTTTACAGTTCGTTAAATGGCTCTAGTTTATTTATATGTAAATAATGGGTTGAGCCCGTTGCTCACCGAAGATCCTCGTGAACGCGAAATACAAAACTACCTGCAAAATGCCGGATATATTTCTGAAAAAAGTGAATGACTGAATCTTTGAACCTAACACCAACAGCTTACCCTGGCTCTCGTATTGCGGCCATCGATATCATGCGCGGCTTTGTCATGGTGCTCATGGCGATGGACCACGCGTCGCATGCCTTCAACGCCGGGCGCTATACTCAAGATTCCTACCTGTGGTATTCGGCCGGCACGCAGATCCCGACAATTCAGTTTTTTGTCCGCTGGGTGACGCATATCTGTGCACCCGCATTTTTGTTTCTGGCCGGTTTTGTGTTGGCACTGAGTGTTGCCAGACGACAGGCCCGCGGTGATGCAGAGCACGCCATTGACGGCGATATGATCAAACGCGGAATTTTCATCTTGCTGTTGGACCCGCTCTGGATGAGCTTTGGTTTTGGCGGAAATATCACCCTGCAGGTGCTCTATGCCATTGGGGGCAGTTTTTGTTTGATGGTGCCCTTGCGCAGGATGGGTCTGCGCAGCCTGCTGGTTGTGGGGTTGGGACTTTGTTTTCTGGGTGAAGGGTTTGCAGGGCTGACGCGGTGGGCCGGTAACGATCAAATACTGGATCTGATTGCCGCCTTTCTCATTACCGGCGGGGCAGTGACAAAAGGCATCTATGTTCTTTATCCGCTATTGCCCTGGCTGGCTTACATGCTGCTGGGCTGGGTCTGCGGACGATATCTGTTCGGAGAAAAGGGTGTTAACCCGATTCATTTTTTCGCAAAGGCCGGCCTCATTTCCCTCATCCTGTTTGTTATCGTTCGCGGCTTCAATCAATACGGCAACATGCTGTTGTACCGCTATGACCATTCCATACCGCAGTGGCTGCATGTAAGCAAATACCCGCCCAGCCTTTCCTTTGCCTCCCTTGAATTAGGCCTCATGTTCCTGATGTTGGCTTTTCTGTTTGCTGTGTATAGGAATAAAAAACCATCAGCGGCCAATCCGCTGCAGGTGTTCGGCCGCACACCGCTTTTATTTTACATTCTGCATGTTCATTTATTGGCAGGGGCGGCCTGGGCACTGAATTTATACCGGGCCGGCGGGCTGCTCGAAACCGGTCTGGCGACGCTGGCCGTTTTAGCGGTGCTTTATCCGCTTTGTTGCTTTTACGACCGTTTCAAGCGCGCCCACCAGACAAGCCTTTTGCGCTATGTGTGATTGAATTGATGTACAGGCTTTTTTAATCGTCCCAGGTGATGGTTGGGGATTATTGACATCCTACATTGTGGTACACATATTCAGGTTCAAAAGCCTAACGCAATCAATTCTGCGAGCAACATATAAAATGGCAAATGACAGAAGAAAGAATCCGCGCTATCAGGTGCAGGATAACGCTTATGCGGTTTTCAAATCCGAACCCACGAAGCTGATACCCATTATTGATATTAGCCTTGGAGGGCTGGCGGTCTGTGTGAATGCCATCAATATGCATGCGGATGGATTCAGCGATGCGTCGAAATTAGAGATTTTAACAGATGATTGTCATTTCTACATGGATAAATTGCCGTATCAGCTCATTTTGCCCCAGCGGAACTTTCCACACAGCACCGCCGGTTCATTTCAACACATTTATGCTGTTCAATTCATTGATTTGGTGTCCAGTCAGCGAAATCAGTTGAAACATTTTATTCGCAACCATACCCGCGGCGGAATGACGCCGAAATTCCTGCATAAATTCAATCAGCACCTGCACCAACTGATCGGCAAAAAGGATATTGCCGATGCGTGCCGCAATCTCTGGCTTCAAAGACCGAGTGGATGACCCAATCCATTTTTCTCTCATCGGAGCTAAGCAGATCTGTCCCATCTTTGCTAGACGCTTTCATTAACGTTGATTTAATGTTAGATTTAGTGCGGGCTTAATATGTCCCAATCAACATTATTTTTCCAATCGCCGGCACCGCCTGTCAACGTTTATCGTTAAGGGAATGACTTTATTAGAAAAATATTTAACCAGTTTGATATGTGGCCTACTATTGCTGGGGATGCCAACGACTGGCAGCAGCGATCCGGCTGAAAGCGTCACAGAAGCGGCATGTGCCCGTCTGCCCGCTGCCGAGATTATTTGGGACTTAAGCCAATACCGTTGGCTGTGCTGTACCCCCAAAAGCAATGATGAATATGAATCCTGCGTGCCCATCAGCGATATGCAGCCGCTTCCCAAAACGAACCTCAAGCCGTTCCCAACCGATGAAACCCAAACGATTGAAAAAAACCCCCGCAAACCATGAGACCCCATGTGCTTACAAGACCATAAAAAGGGGCTCACTTGCCTTTAGCCCCTTTTAATTGTGCAATTTGCTGATTTTCGAATCGGTGCTCTGAGAAAAAGATGATTTTTTATGGTATTACTCTGATGTATTTTTATCGCCTGTTAGATAATAGCCCCTAGAACCGACATTTTTGATCATTTCGATGTTTCTTTTTTTAAACAGCTGATTTTCCACGCCCAGTTCAAGCCAACGAAAATCATAAAAGACGACCAATTTGCAACTCGGTAAATTTTCAATGGCAGCAAAGGTGCGTTCAAACCATTTACTGGAATATCGATAAAACCAATCCGTACCCCGGTGGCGATCTCCCAATTCCCAGATCGCAAAGGGTTTTGTCCGATAGAGGGTCGTTAATTCATTGTAATCATCACCTAACAGATCCTCAAAATGTTCGCTTTTTTTGAAACTCTGGTTCCAGATGGAAACACCGACCCAGTCGACCTGCTCGGGCGGCACCTGGTAATAGGGCCTCATCTTCCAAGAACCGGATAATCTATTGGTTAAATGAAGCCCCCAGACAAGATAGCGGTTCGCCCCTTCCTGCTCAAAAATATTAAACATGCGGTCCCAGGCAGGGATAAAGTACTGCGGATCCCAATTTTTCCAGGGATGATCCTTGTCATAATGGCCGGCTCCCGGAAAGGGTGTGAAAAAGGCGGGTAATGCCGTCTGGCTGACCTGCTGTGAAAAGCGTTGAAGATGATGATCGTAACGGCCTTTGCTAATGGCCATCCAGTCTGCACGCGGGCTGTAGCGCATCATTGGATAAACCCCCATCTCGATGGCCGCATCTAGAACACTGCCGGGGTAATAACTGTCACCCAGGAAATCATCAGCGATACTGTGCACTGCCGGCAGCGTACCGATTTTTCTTTGATAGCTGCTTAATATCTGTTTCTCTACCTGGGCACTTTTTTCTTGCCGCCAGAAATCAGAAGCGCCTGAGATACGATAACCGATATCATGGTGCCAGCCCAGGTAACACTGATCTTGCGGTGTCGGAATGGCCGCATGAGATTCCAGATTTGGTGTTGTGATTATGCGGGGCTTTGATTCGACTTGCTTTTGGGCGCATCCCTTCATGAGCGGGGTCAGACCGAACCCGCTCAATGTTACCAGGCCTAATTTCACGAATTTTCGGCGGGTGACGTCAATCGGCATTATTTGATCTCAAACAGATGACCATCATCATCTCGAATAAATGTCAGGGTTCGGTCACCCTTGGGGACTTGAATCACCTGGATTTTCAGGAGATCACATTTGCTCAGCAAGGCGTCCAAGTCTCTAACCTCCAAGCAGACATGATCGATTGCGTTATCCTGTTTCACCGGTTGGCCGGTGATAAAAATCTCAAAATGAACCTTTTCACTGCGATAGTTGATCATTACTAGCTCGGTGTTGACATTAAAAATGGCTTTGGCAAGGGATACTGCCAGCGTTTTCGGTTTTTCCTTTTCCAGACCCAAAAGGTCTTTAAAAAAACGATCTGATCTTTGTTCCGAGCTGCACGTCAGCGCTGCATGCCGCATGATCATTTGTAAATTCCTCCGTAATGTTCCTTTACGCTATGAAAACGGGATCCGGTTACCGCGGAAACTCTATAAACGATATTCGGATTCGGGCGGATGGCTTAATTTTTCCATCGCAGCTAAATGTTTAGATTAGAAATGGGGTTTCACAATAACTTTCAGAGACGACTGGTTTTCCAAGACCAGCCGGAAGCCTTCGGCGATATCATACAGGGAAAGCTGCCGGGTAATCAAATCATCAACTTCTATTGCGCGGGTTTCCAACAGCTTAATGGCCGCATCAATATCGGGGGGGCCGCAATAATAGGAAGTGATGATTCGCGTTTCGCGTGTCCAAAAGCGATTGAGCGGTATCGTCACTGTTTTATCGGGGTGCGGTACCGCGAAAAAAACGATGACACCGCCTTTAGCGACGCAATCCCATGCCTGGTCGACGGCACTCATAGCAGACGTGCACACAAATACCGCATCCGCTTTGCGGGTGTTTTCAGCCGACAGTCGCGCCGGAACATTATCGGCGGCATCCAGGGTGATATCCGCGCCCATGTTGCCGGCAATTTTCAGCTTATGAGGATTGATATCGGTTGCAATGACCCGGCAATTTTTATTTTTGGCAAGCTTGACGTGCAGCAGTCCGGACATCCCGCTGCCCATTACCATGACTGTCTGGTCGTTGCGTACCTCGGCCAATCGTTGGGCCCTGATCACACAGGCCAGCGGTTCAATAAAGGTGCTTTGATCATAGGTGATCGGGTCCGGTAAGCGATATGTTCCTTTTTCGACTAAAGATTCAGGCACCAGAACATATTCTGCAAACCCGCCGGGCAGTCTTTCTTTGACTTTTGAGCACACCGGATATTGGCCGTTCTGACAATAAGAGCAAGCCATGCACGGGACTTTGGGTGCAATAAAAACTCGATCCCCGGGCTTATACATCGACACCGCTCTGCCGACTTCAACCACCTCGGCGCCGATTTCATGCCCCTGCACCAGCGGCGCTCGCGGCAGTCGATACCACTCAACGATATCGCTGCCGCAAATTCCGCATGACACCACTTTTATCAGCATCTCCTTGACACCGGGTTTTGGTCGCAGCACTTCTTCGATTCGAATATCTTCGTTGTTATACCAGACGGCTACTTTCATGACTGATTTTTGAGTGTTTCGTATAGATCCAGAGCCTTATCCGGTTTTTCGTTTTGATGAACCACTGCCGCGACCGCCTGCAGCATCGCAATCGGAGAATCGGACTGAAATATATTGCGACCCATGTCCACGCCGCTAGCCCCCTGCTGCACGGCATTATAGGCCATGGTGAGGGCATCCAGTTCCGGTATTTTCTTGCCGCCGGCCATCACGATCGGTACCGGGCAGGAAGCGCAAACGGTTTCAAAATCTTTCTCGATATAATAGGTTTTAATATAATGAGCGCCCAGTTCGGCACAAATACGGGTGGCCAGCCTGAAGTAGCGGGCATCGCGGGCCATATCCTTACCCACGGCGGTAACTGCCAGGGTTGGAATGCCGTACCGTGTGCCGATATCCACCATCTTGGTCATGTTGATAATCGATTGCCTTTCGTATTCACCCCCGATGAATACCTGGACGGCCATGGCACAAACATTCAGACGAATGGATTCCTCAATATCTACGGCGATCTCTTCATTTGACAGCTCTTTGAGGATGCTGGTGCCGCCCGATACCCGCAGCACAATCGGTTTGGTAATGGCTGGCGGGACAATGCTTCTGAGAATACCGCGGGTGAGCATCAAGGTGTCCGCGTAGGGCACAATCGGAAGAATATTGACGTCAACCCGCTCAAGTCCTGTGGTGGGACCCTGAAAATATCCGTGATCGATGGCCAGCATGACCGTGCGACCGGATTCGGGGTTGAAAATGCGGGCCAGCCTGTTTTTCATCCCCCAGTCCAGCGCATTGGATCCTTTCAAAAAGAACCCTTCTGTTTGCTGCGGAATATCAGTAAAATATTTTTTTCCTTCTTTCATTTCTTCCACATCAGGCATTCTATTGCTCCTTTCGCTATATTGATGGGTTGAGCCGGTTAGCCCGTTAACCCGTTGGCCCGTAAATATTGAATCAGACATTATCCTTTTTTAACCGGCACAACGGGCTCAATCCCGTTTCACGAGGACCTTCGGCCGGGCAAACGGGCAAACCTGATAGGTGATATCTTTACGGGCATTATCTCAGGTTGGGGTACAGGGTCAAGAAAAACCATTTATTAATAATCGCTGCATATGGTATTAAATGTAAAAAGCACACAACGGAGCAAGCCATGGGTCAATTTGATAAACACAAACAGGCCATCGTTGAATGTGCCCGCTGGCTCTCTGAACATGGCTATTTCGGATGTATCAGGGGCAGCGGGGGCAACATTTCGGTCAAACTTAACACTGATTGTATGATGGCGATAACCCCGTCCCGCCGCCCCTACCAGGAAATGACGTCGGATGACATTTGTGTGGTTGATGACCAATTCAAATCCATTGAAGGACATCTGACACCATCGATTGAAGCAACGATGCACCTCAGCGTTTATCGAAACCGACCCGATATCCAGGCCGTCATTCATTCCCATCCGGTCTTTGCTGGTATATTGTCGATAATCAATAAACCGATACCGGCCCTGTTTGATGAAATCACATTTGAGATCGGTGCTGAGGTGGATGTGGTTCCTTATGCCATTTCCGGAAGTACGGAGCTGGCCCAAAATGTTGTCCACAAACTAGACAACGATTGCTATTGCTATATACTGCAAAACCATGGTGCCTTGAGCTTGGGAAAAGACCTGGACCAAGCCTGGAAAAATGCAGAGCTGTTGGAAAAAGTGGCCCAGATTTATTTTTATGCCTTAACCACCGAAAAAAAGATAACCACTCTGCCCAAAGACGCTATCGATCTGATTTATAAAATGCGGAAAACATAACCACGGAGCACACAGAGAACACAGAAAAAAATCTGTTCATATTGAGAATGTGTTTGGAAGGTCCGGGCTTGCCTGTGTGGTGCTGTGGCCCATTTTAATCTGAGTAATGATATGCTTAGCGCTGAGGAAGAAGCCTATATTTTGAACCGGGCCTATGTACCGGAGCATTGCGTACAGTTGATGACCTTTGTATCCGGCGGGGAGCCGTTTCTAATGGATGATTTTTTTATATGCCTCAAAGCAAACTGGCTCATCCTGATCGGCTACCCCCTGGAAGATAATTTTACCAGTGAAGCATTAAAAAATATTTTATCCAAAGTAAAAGAAACATTCCGTCCCGAATTCATTTCGCTGGTTGCACCGCAAATGCCGTCGTCCCTGGCTGTCAACTGCCGCGAACACCAAAGCGATGTTTACTATACGCTGGAGACCCAAGCGCCAACGATCCGCAGCCCGGTAAAACGCAATCTGAGAAAAGCGCTTGAGAGTTTACGGGTGGAATTATCACCGCGCATGCAGCGCGACCATTATGATCTGATGCAGGAATTTGCCGAGCGCAAACAGTTGTCAAAGCGCGTGGAGCGGCTGTTGTTTAAAATGCCGGATTTTGTGGCCGCGGCGGATAAGGCCTTTGTGCTAAATGCATGGAATAAAGACCATCGGTTGAGCGCCTTTTATGTGGTTGACCTTGAAGCCAGCAAATTTTCCAATTACATTATCGGGTGCCATTCCAAGAAAAATTATGTTGTGGGGGCATCGGATCTTTTATGTTTTGAGCTGATTAAGCTGAGCCTGGAATATCAGAAGCCATACATTCATCTTGGACTGGGAGTAAACGCCGGTATTCGTCGTTTTAAGGAAAAGTGGGGCGCAATGCCCTCCCGCCGATATGAAATGGGTGAGCTGAAAGCAAAAAAAATGTCCTTTTTGAATATCTTGCGCGATTTGGGGAAAACGCGTTAAGCGCGCTGATGGGATCATATGTTTTCAATTAAATCAAAACAAAAAAAGCTTAAAATGATCTGGCAGGTACAAAAAAACGGCAACAGCTCTCAGCTTGTCGGCACCGCCCATTTCTTTCCCTATAGCTTTCGAGATTCGCTGCGCCGCTGTCTGCAAGATGCTCGGGTGGCCATTTTTGAAGGCCCGCTGGATGAGGATAACATGGCCCGGGTCAGGCAAGCTGGTATAGATCCGGAATCGTCCTATCATCTCTTTGATGAGCTGGATGATCAAACCATTGCCGGCATCACCGGTGCCTTGATACCAGTTTGTCGGCTGAGAAATTCAACTCAATTTGTTCATTATTGTAAAGACAGCCTCAGAGAGACCGTTTACGATTTGGTGAAAGGCATGCATCCTTGGCTGGCGTTTTTTACGCTGTGGTCCACCTACTTGCGGCGCAATGGCTGGAAATATTCGGTCGATATGGAAGGATACAATGTGGCGCAAGAGTTGGGCAAACAGGTCGTGTTTCTTGAAAGCATTGAAGAACAAATAACGGTGTTGAAAAATATTTCACACGAGAAAATCATGTATTTTCTCAAGCAGACGGATCATTGGGAAACACTGGCCAATGATTACGTCAAGTCCTATTTGAAGGGTGATCTGGAAAAACTGCGACTTTCCGGTATCCGCTTTCCAAGCCGGCATCACACCATTATTGATCGTCGCGATGAAGTGTTTTTTAAAAGGATGCAAGCGGAGTTGGCCCAGGGGGATGTCGTTGCTTTCCTGGGGGCACCGCATCTAAAGGGAATGAGCCGTTTGCTTCTTGCCGATGGCTACCAGGTTAAAGGGCCCTGGCTGCCGGATTAAAGACAGAGGACAGAAGTCAGAGGACAGAGGGCGGAAAACAGATGACCCGTCTTCGCTCTAACGAGCTTGGGGCTCCGCCCTGAGGGCTACGACCCCACAAGTCGGCGCGGCAAGCAGAGATTAGAAGACAGATGACAGATGACAGAATACAGAGCCTTACGTCTCCTGATAAGAAGAATGACCAGCAGGCGATGAATACCGCGGTTCGAATTTTAACGTATCGCGACCATTCGCAATACGAATTAAAACGGAAACTGCAGCAACGGGGATTTGCGAGCGACGTTATCAATGGGGTGATAGAAAAGTGCGAGCGTTTCAATTATATCGATGACCAAAAAACCGCCCGGCTTTATATTTTACAGCTTAAACGCAAGTGTTTCGGCAAACGCTATATTCGACTGGCGTTAAAAAGGAAACGTTTAAGGGGTGACGCAATCGATAGGATTCTTTCGGCGGAATACCCCGGAGTTGATGAATATGTACACGCCAGCCGGATTTTAGAAAAGAAAAAGAAGACGTTTGCGCGCGAACCCGATCCAAAAAAAAGAAGCGATAAGATATATCGCTTTCTGTACTCGCGTGGATTCCACCCTTCTGTGATTCGAAACTATGTAAAATAGTCAATTAATCTAAACATCAATTGGTCAGAGGATTCCAACCATTTAACGAATCAACTATTTGACTATTTAACTTCCGTGTTAACTAGTGATCTCCAAAACCTCGTCAGTTTTTTCGGTAAAAGATTTCAATACGCGGATTTGATCGCCTGTGAGATGGATAAACTTCACACCAACACCGCGGGAATCAGCCCAGACGATTTCACCGATAAGATTTAATGCTTGGCGGTTTTCGGGAGATGAGAACCGAAGCAGCATTTTTAAACCGCTGGAAAACCGGTCGCTGGTTTCAATAAAGGCGCCGGATTTGCTGATGTCCAGAATATAGCTGCGAAATTTTTGCCCTCGAATTTTAAAATGGACGTTTATCAGGCAATCCTTTCTGGCGCTTGCCCTGCGGTCTGGCTGCTCGGCTTGGGGCTGCATTTCTTCCAGATGTTTCATAAATATAAACTGCTGCTCGGATGACATATCGATGGCTGCTTTTAACAAAAAGTTGGTCATGTTCCCGTTAAGAAATTGCTTGAAAAGATCCTTTTTCTGCTCCTCAGACAGATTTTTTATTAAATAGTACAATTGAGCGATGATTTCATAATCCTTCATCTTTCGATCGCCAGCAGATTTTGCAGTGAAATCTTTTCCTAATTTAGTGGACCGTTGCAGTGCGGAAATCATATGGTGCTCACCTTACTTTCTTAACGCCTTGAAAAATTTACGAGATTTAACCAGCATCCGACATGTGATGGAGAAATTGACCTTGCGACCCACGGCAGCATCTGTTTCATTGTCTGCAATGTTATGATCAAGTTCTAAATCTGCAAAAAGTATGCAAAAACCCCAATATCATATATTTATATAAATAACAGAGCCTTATTAAAATGACGGTTGTTGCAATTTAAAAATTAGTGTGTAACAAATGAATGAAAATTAGGTAACAGATGCCATACATAATGGTTGTGATTTGGGCGTTTTGCATTAAAAGAATATGGTTTTCAATCTGTTAGGCTAAATCTTCGGCCCAGCCATCAAAACCCACAAGGAGATACAGCGCGTGTCCAAATTTACGCTTTTTCGGCTCAAAAATCAGATGTTTTTTTAAATTTCGCTGCCATATCCATGGGTGTGCTCAGCTTCTTTATCCTGAGTTATCGATCTATATCTCCGATGCTGCAGGCCTGAGAACCGGGCATGTCATTTTCTGATAAGCGATATGTAGATAATTAATCCGGCAGCAACACCATGACCAGATATTTGAGATTGTTGGCGCTTTTGTCTTGGGCCAACCGAAAGGTGAAAAACCGCAAGAATCGGGTGGCAGATGCACTGCATATGGACTATTTTAGGCTAAAAAAAGGGGGACAAACATGACCGCTGAAACATTTTCCCAGGCTGCCATTGACTATGAGCGCATCGAAAAAGCCATCACATTTTTGATCGACAATTTTCACTCCCAACCGGGTTTGGAAGAAATTGCCAAAAAGATTCACATGAGCGAATACCATTTTCAGCGGCTTTTCAGCCGCTGGGTGGGAATCAGCCCCAAACGGTTTCTGCAATATTTGACTAAAGAGCACGCCAAAATCTTGCTGGAAAAGTCGATTAACCTGTTAGACGTTACCTATGAAGCCGGCCTGACCAGCCCGGGCCGCCTACACGATTTATTTGTTACCTGTGAAGCCGTCACCCCCGGAGAGTACAAGGCCAAGGGCAAGGGTCTTGAAATCGCATACGGATATCATGCCACCCCGTTCGGCGAATGTTTGCTGGCAACCACCGACAGGGGTATCTGCGGTTTGAATTTTGTCCAAAATCAAAATCGGCAGGCAGCTCTGTCAGGTTTGAAATCCAGGTGGAAAAATGCAACTTTAACTGAAAAACCGAATACAACCCGGCATATTGTTGATCGGGTATTCAATCCCCTGGCCGAACAAAACACAACACCTCTGCATCTGGTTTTAAACGGCACGAATTTTCAAATCAAAGTCTGGGAGGCGCTCGTCCGGATACCCATGGGGGCGGTGGTCTCTTATGAAGATGTAGCCGCCTACATCGGGATGCCCAAAGCGTCACGTGCCGTCGGCAATGCCGTCGGAAGTAATCCGATACCGTTTGTGATCCCCTGTCATCGGGTGATTCGCAAAACTGCGGATTTTGGAAATTACGGCGGCGGGAAGGCCAGGAAGCTGGCCATACTTGGCTGGGAATCCGTTCGTTGCAATAACTAAATGGTTATTTTTTCGCTGAGCGGTGTTCTCCGCACATCTTAGCCCTCGAAGTACTATTAGTACGTCGAGGGCTAAGATTCTTGTGCGGCCTTGCTCAGCGAAAAACTACCTCATTTATTTATTACAACGAAATTTTTTCAATACCATTCTCAAAATGGTTCTTATTGCCTCTTTCTTTAGAGCTTTTTATAAGCGGGGCTCATCAAAAAAATTTCTTAATTCTGGGTGCTAATTTAACAATTCCAAATATCCTTTTGCGGTCAGATGTATTTAGCGAATTAATTTTGATGGGTTGCTTGATTAAAGCACATCAGGGATTGGTGTAGAATTCTTTGGGGTTGAGTTCGTAGGGGCCGCCGAAATTGTGTTGGACGAATAGGGTTCGAATTTCTGTGCACAGATCGCATTTATTGATGTAACGAGGGTTTGCGGGTGTGAAATCAAAGGTCTCTTCGGCCATTTTATAAATACCCCGGATGCCTTTTGCAAACAAGGTCGATAAAACCGGATATGTATCGGCCCCAATCGGCTGGCCTAAGTCCTCTCTTCTGATGGAAAGACCGGCACAAAGTCCGGGAATGTAATTGCCAAAAAGATCCAGGTGAAAATGCCCCGTGTTTGTCAGCTCTCCCGCACAACCTCCGGCATTCTCATTTAGGATTTGTTCCGCAGATTTTTCCGCAAAAAAGGGTCTAAACGTTTTTAATGCCCGGCCGCCCAGGTGGATCCAGTAGCGTTGCGGCAGATTTTTCATATATTTTTCGCCGAACAAAGCTTCATATTCTGCCAGCGAGTGGGTGCCGCTGCCGTCCAACTGGGAAAGGTCCCCTAAAAAGTCTGATACCCATGGGAATATGCTGATACCGGTTTTGCGGGCGGCATCCACAACGCCTTTCATCTTCGCCAATGGAATATATTCGTTATGAAATGGGCTGATGGATACCAGCAGCGTCTGCAGGCCCTTTTGATGCAGGTGCGACAGCATGGCCGCTGCCGAGTCCTCATCCTTAAACCAGGACGAATTGGTTTCGACATAATCGACGTCAACACCGACGGCAGCTGCCACTTCGAGAATCGTTGCCAGCTTTTCGGGTCTTAAAAGGGGTTCCCCGCCGCCGATGTGCACTGCCGTACATCCCAGCTGCTTGATGGACCGCAGGTTTTCTTCGGCGACCTGCGGCGTCATATAATCCTTTTCCCAGGCCGGGCTGCAATTATACAGGCAATGCTTGCAGCGCGATGTGCAAAAGTAGTTGGTAATCAATCCGCCGGATATCAATCGATTGATTTTAAATTCAGACAAAAATAATCCTTTCGAAATATTCCATAGAAGGTGATTGAATCAAAACAGTTGGCGCTCCGGGCTGCGAGACACTGCATTGTTGATGGAAACGATCTGTTTGTCAAGCCCTGCACCATTGCACTTGACTCTCAGGCCCAAGCATTGTTAGACACAGAATAATTCTCAACAAGCGGCATTATATCGATTCGATAGTGTGGTTGCCAATGGGAGGTGGTTATGATCGAATTTCAGCTTTTTTCAAAACAATTTTATTCCGCAGCCATCGTTGCCTAAGTGTTTGCGCATTACAGAAATATGGCGCCAATTCACTACTGGCTCAAAAAAGTATTGAAAAATTTAAAAACGGAGTCAACAAAATGATCACCCAAAATGTGTCGATCCCGGTGGGAGAAACCGAGAGCGTCTCAGGGATCCTTTCGGTACCCGAGAATTTTGAGCGCCAAAAAACCAGGGGTGTTATTTTTGCTCACGGTGCCGCCAATGACATGCATAATCCACTGATTAAATATGTATCCCGGGAACTTGTGCAGGCGGGATATCTGACGCTGCGGTTTAATTTTCTTTACAAGGAAAAAGGAAAAAAATCTCCCGATTCCCAAGCCAAACTGGTTCAAACCTGGCAACGTGTATATCATTTTTTGAATACCCATCCCGAATTTAGCCCGCAAAGTATTGTTGCCTGCGGAAAATCCATGGGCGGACGCGTCGCTTCCCAGATGGTGGCCGAAGATCTGCTTCCGGTAAGCCAGCTGATTTTTCTGGGATATCCGCTGCATGCCCCCGGAAAAAAGGACCAATTACGGGACGCCCACCTATACCAGATAAAGGTCCCGATGCTTTTTTTGGCCGGCACGCGTGATGCCCTGTGTGATCTGGAGCGTCTCGATTCGGTGCTGGATCGCCTGAAAGCGCACTGGCACTTAGAAATCATTGAGGGGGGTGATCATTCTTTTCGGGTACCCAAAAACCATCCGATATCCCAGGATGATACCTACGCGCAGATATTGAAAGCCGCCTTGAACTGGCTGAGCGCGCAACCGTGAACGGTCACCACCGCATGGGTATAGATAACTATTTGCTTTTTATTGCCAGCGCCTGCTATTTACCGCTTTATCCTCATTTCCCGCCTTGCATGATTCCATTTTATGATTAGGATATTATAAAGGGTATTGGTATTAAACCGTTCCAGGTCCTTTGACCTGTTTGTCAATTATTCAGCAAAGAAATTATTGTGTAATCCCTGGGATGCCCTTCTCATTACCGGGACGTTGGTAACCATTTTGGGGAATGTCGCCTGCCCTCATGAAGCGATACCCCACCCATGTGATCGTTAAGTCCCGCCCGAAGTGTTGCCCTAGAGCCGACAGAAGTTGCACTGTGTTAGACACAAACGATGGTGATATGTGATCAGATGGCATACGTTGATAATTGATCGGCTGTATACAGGGTGCCATGATGAGCCCTCCTATAATAGAATTTAAAAATGTTACCAAACGATTTGGCCAGCGCACCATCCTGGATGGCGTCAACTTAACCATATCTGAAGGTGATGTGACCACCATCATCGGGAAAAGCGGCGAGGGTAAAAGTGTCCTACTCAAGCACATCATCGGTCTGCTGAAACCGGAAGAGGGTAGTGTGCTTTTTCGAGGCCAGCCCATCGAAAAAATGTCGCGTAAAAAATGGAATGACTATTTATCGCAGTGCAGCTACATGTTTCAGAGCAACGCGCTTTTTGACTCTAAAACGGTTTATGAAAATGTGGCCATGCCGTTGAGAAAATTCAACCGACTCACCAAAAAGCAAATTCATGACCGGATAATGGCCCGTCTGGAGCAAACCGAGCTCATTGAAGTGGCTCACAGATACCCATCCGAGCTCTCGGGCGGGATGCAAAAACGAACCGCGCTGGCCCGGGCTATGGTAACCGATCCGAAAATCGTTTTGTTCGACGAATTGACCACCGGCCAGGACCCCATTCGCCGGAATGCAATCCTGGGTATGATCGCCGAATACAAAAGAAAATATGGTTTTACGGCGGTTTTAATCAGTCACGATATTCCGGATGTATTTTTCATTTCCGATCACATATTGGCCCTTTATGGCAAAAAAATAGTTTTTCAGGGCACCCCTGAAGCCTTTGAGGAATTCCAGCATCCCTTTTACGATGAGATCATCGACAGCATCGAAAATTTGCAGGATGAATTAACCGGTATGCATTCCAGGCGCCAATTTAAGGTGCGCTATCAAACCGATCTGGCCCGCAATAACGGGCATAGACATTACATTGTTGTTGTCTTTACCCTGGAGGATCTGGATCGCATGATCGATAACCTGGGGCACACCGCCACCCAGGTCGGCATCCGCAAAATGGGCGAATACATCAATAAACATTTTGGTCTGGTCGGCGGGTTTTCTGCCCGCCGCCGTGTCAATCAATTCAGCACTGTTTTGCCGTTTTCCGATCTGGATGAAGCCGAAGGAATCCTGGCTAACTTTACGCGGGATTTTAAACAAAACGGATTGCTAAGCATCGAAAGGGCAGCCAGGGAGGTTAACCCTGAGATGCGCTGCTTTGACTTTCTGGTTACTGCTGGAATGGCCCGCGGCGGTGATAATGTTGAGCTGGCTTCTATTATGGAGTTTGCGGAATTTAAGAAGGCGCCTATTGCGCAATTTCAGTGCAACATCTAGAAGCTGCCTTAAAAATGCATCTCACGCCCAAGGGCTGCGTTAAAAACCAATTCAAAATGCTCGAATACTAATCCGCCGGAGGCGGACTCCACTTTTGAATCGGCTTTCGCCTTGCCCTTGAACGTGAGCTGCTATTTTTAAGGCAGCTTCAAATATTAAAATTTCTCGGTATTGACTAAGGGTTTGTGTTTCGCAGCTAATTGTATAAATAAGGTGGACCTAAAGATGAAAAAATTCATAAGATTCCCTTTGAATGTGTTAATTTTGATGCTTTTGTTTGCAGCGATGACAGTTGCCTCTGACGAGCAGCCCGCGGCGGATGCGCAAGTCGTATTCCACGTGAGCTGATACGATGTCGGCAAAGCAGCCCTGGATGGGCTCGATGGTGTCAAACAGGTGGAAAGCGGTATTCAGCAAAACAAGCTGTGGTTTAAGGAAACCAATACAGTCTCTTACGATCCGCAACGTATCAGCATCGATGAGATGAAATCCGCCCTGCAAAACGCCGGTACATATCGTGGCATCCTGCCGCCCGATGAAGAATAGGATTGGATTCAACGTTTGAAAATTTTTTATACGGATTCATTTACCATTCCCCTGGCGGAGAATCATACTTTTCCGATCGGCAAGTATGCCCTCCTGCGTAAACGAATTGAAAATTCCAACCGATTCTCTCCCCAGCAATTATGTGTCCCCCACGCGGCAACCGATATTGAAATCTGCCGCTCTCACGATCCGGAATACCTGCAGCGGTTGCAGCAAGGCCAGTTGACCGCCAAAGAGACCCGGCGTATCGGGCTGCCCTGGTCGCAAGAGCTCGTTGAGCGCGCCAGGCGATCGGCCGGGGCCACTGTTGACGCTTGTTTTGCAGCCCTTGATGATGGTGTTGCAGTTCATCTGGGCGGCGGGACCCACCATGCCTTCAAAGACCGGGGCCAGGGGTATTGTGTGTTCAATGATAGCGCCATTGCGGTGAGAGCGCTTCAGGCGGATACCCATATCAAGCGTGTGCTCATTCTAGATTGCGATGTACACCAGGGTAACGGCACTGCAGCGCTGCTGCAGAAGGACCCGAATGTTTTTACCTTTTCGATCCATGGAAAAAACAATTTTCCCTTCCGCAAAGAAAAAAGTGACCTGGATATTGCCCTGGATGATGGGACTGATGATCGGGTGTATCTGGATGCTTTGGACAACGGCATAAGGGCGTCCTTAAAAGAGGCCAAAGCCGATGCGGTCATCTACCTGGCCGGGGCAGATCCTTTTACCGAAGACCGTTTCGGGCGCCTGGATGTGAGCAAAGAGGGTCTGGCAGAACGGGATCGACTGGTGTTGCGGTATTGCCGGGACGCCGGACTGCCGGTAGCTGTTACCATGGCCGGCGGCTATGCCCCCAACATCAAAGACACCGTAGACATTCATTTCAATACCGTCTGCATCGCCGCTGAATTTCAGAAGTCCTGATTATTTTTTTGACAGGATTTACAGGATTTTACGGGATTATTTTTTCTCAGCAAGTTAACTGACAGAAAAGTATATTTTTGAGAGAACTTCAATTTTATGGGATTGTTTTTTCGCCGAAGGCGATTGAGTTTTTCGGCTTTCTTCCGGAAAGCCGAAAAGAAAATCTTTGAAATCCTGTAAATCCTGTCAAAGAACTATTCTACAAAGGTTCGAATTGGGCTGTGAAGTGCCTAAGTATGGGGGGCTCGTAAGTGATGCGCATGCCTTTGATCTCATCCCTTTTTTCAAAAACTGATTCAATGCACTCGACCACATAATCGATTTGGCTTTTTGTATACACCCTGCGGGGGATCGCCAGGCGCACCATTTCCAGGGGGGCTGCTTTGAATTCGCCGCTTTTCGGGTCGGTTTTGCCAAACATCACGCTGCCGATTTCACAGGAGCGGATGCCACCAACCAGATAGAGCTCGCAGGCCAGGGCCTGGCCCGGGTATTGATGCGGCGGGATATGCGCTAAAAATGCCCCGGCATCGATATAAATGGCGTGTCCGCCGGGTGGCTGAAAAATCGGGGCACCGAGCGCCGCTATATGTTCACCCAGATAGGCAACCGACCGAATTCGATATTTAAGATAGTCTTCTTCTAACACCTCGTCCAGCCCGCGTGCAAAGGCCTCCAGGTCGTGACCGGCCAACCCGCCATAGGTGGGAAAGCCCTCGGTGACAATCAGAATGTTGCGGGCCCGGCCGGCCAGCTGATCATCGTTGACCGCCAGAAAACCGCCCATATTGACCAGGCCGTCTTTTTTGCCGCTCATAGTGCAGCCATCCGCGTACGAAAACATCTCCCGGGCAATTTCCCGGGCGGTTTTGTTCGCATAACCGGGCTCTCTGAGTTTGATGAAATAAGCATTTTCGGCAAAGCGGCAAGCATCCAGGAAAAAGGGGATGCCATGGGCGCGACAGATTTCGGCGGTTTGACGAATATTTTCCATCGAAACCGGTTGGCCGGCATTGGCGTTATTGGTGACGGTCAGCATCACCAGCGGAATGCGTTCCGGACCCTCTCTTTGCAGCAGGGATTCCAGGGCGTCGAGGTCCATATTGCCCTTAAAATCAGCGACCAAGTTCGGATCAAGCCCGTCAGCGATCGGCAGATCAAGGGCTTCTGCCTCGCTCATCTCCACATTGGCGCGGGTGGTGTCAAAATGGGTGTTATTGGGGACAATTTTGTCCTGTCCGCCGACGATGCTGAACAGGATTTTTTCGGCTGCGCGTCCCTGGTGGGTGGGGATGATGTGCCGGAAGCCGGTCAGATCCCTGACGGTTTGCTCAAGCCGTGAAAAGCTTCTGGAACCTGCATAGGCCTCATCACCTTCGATCATACCGCCCCACTGGTGGGCACTCATGGCCGCCGTGCCGCTGTCGGTCAGCAGATCGATCAACACATCCTCGGCCTGGATGCCGAACAGATTGTATCCGGCTTTCTTTAAGATGGCCTCGCGCTCCTCACGGCTGGTAAAGCGCAGCGGCTCGACACTTTTAATTTTAAACGGCTCGATGATGATTTTCATTATCTTCTCCACGGAATTTTATAATTGCAAATCAAGGTGTAAAGTGAAGGATAAAGCGACCTTGACTGGGTGTCAAGAATCCGGACAGGAAAGAAGAAATTAAAAGACATCCGCCATAACAAATGGATCTCATCAAATACCACGCGAATGGAAGACAGCGAACCATGGGAAAACTATTTTTTTCCCAGTAGTGTTTCAGATAGCTTTTTTATAGTTAACATCGCAATCCCTCAGGCAAATGGCAACCAGACTGGAATTATAAAATATGATTTCGAATACTTCCAAACGCCGATGTAAATGGCCGACAGTTCTGCGATAGGCCCCAGAGTGAAAGCTAGAAAGTAAAAATACAGGTCGCTTTTTATATGCCATTTATAAAGCATAAAAAGACTGACAAAAAAAAGCACAGGGCCAGAATAACCGGGCAAATCGCCGAGTTGGCAATTGTCGATATCTATTCCGCTATACAGTTCCTGATAAAATTTTGATTATTGAACCGCATGGCGCAACAGACGGCGAAAGCGTCGCTTCTGAACTTCAGAGAGACGATCTTTGCTTAAATGACTGCACCGCAAGGCCGTATAATAATGTCGGAAAAAATTTATCAATCCCATACGATTAAATCCATTTTGCAAATTTTTATTTCTTGATTTTTTACCGTTACTACGATGAGGCAAGGCTGTCAATTCCACAATCGGCCGAATTTGCAAAGGCGAACTGTCCTTATTTATCGGCTTTTTTGGTTGACAATTTGCCACCTTGTGGTAATGAAAAAAGATTATTATTAGTGTTAAATCTGCATAATTCCTTGCATCACCGTTCACTTGAATAAAGATCTTTTGAGTTTGATATTATAGAACCTCTGACTGAGTATAATTTAGAATCGAATTCGGATTTTACTCGAAAACAAGACTTAGAAAAGATCATCTTAAATTACGTGTTCACATCTCATTTTGAATTCTGCTGCTGATGAACGGTTTGTCTGACACCTATCGATTTCCGGTTTATGCCTGGATCAGTCTGGCACTTTTGGTGCTTGCGCATCTTTTAATGCTCCTGAATTTAAACGGAGGCAAACACCAGCTGTACCTTTTGATGTGGTGGCCATACATCCTGACGGTTGACGGGCTGGTCTATCTTCGCAAGGGATCTTCTTTACTGACTCATCACCGCAAAAAATTTTTTCAGCTATTGCCATTGTCCATTGCGTTCTGGCTTGTATTTGAGTTGCTCAACGTTGTTTTAAACAACTGGCACTACATCATGGTGCCGGTAAATTCTGTTTTTCGCTGGATAGCCTATGCCATTTGCTTTGCGACCGTATTGCCGGCCATCTTTGAAACCAAAGAGCTGCTGGAAGCCTATGGTTTGTACAAAAATTCGCGTGTGCCGGCCATTTCGCCATCAACCCGCTGGTATAAGCCTTTTATCATTATTGGCCTTGCTTTTTTACTGCTGCCGCTGCTCTGGCCCCAATACTATTTCCCTTTGATTTGGGGGGCATTCATTTTTCTGCTTGAGCCTTTAAATCATCGTTTTGGCGCGCGTTCCTTGATGCGCGAATGGGAGCAGGGGAGCCTGCGGACGTTTTACCTTTTACTGGTTGCCGGGGCCATTTGCGGTCTGCTGTGGGAATTTTGGAATTTCTGGTCGATCACGAAATGGGTTTATACCATTCCCTATGTGGGCTGGTTAAAGGTCTTTGAAATGCCTATCCTGGGTTTTCTGGGATTCCCGCCCTTTGCAGTGGAATGTTATGTCATGCTGAATACGGTTTCACTTATCCGAAAAAGACACGCCTGGAAATACACCACCTACCTCGCTTTTTTTCCGAAATCCCTACGGTTATTGTTGCCGGGTTTAACGGTTTTAATTTTCTTTCTTTATGCCTTCTACATGATTGACCTGAATTCGGTGATCAGTTGGCGGCCATAGGGTGACAGGCATATGCTTTGCCTCATCGAAACAGGCTTTGATGCCTTTTTCTTTCTATAGAAAATCTTTAAATCTGTTTACATAACCCTGCCCATTGTTTAATATTCGGTCTTAGTCTTGATCTCGCCTAAAAACAATACTTAACCGTTCCAAATGCATGCGTTAGACGAAAAAGTAAATTGGCAATCCGATATCCAATCTATACCGGATCAGCTCTGGGACGTAGTCATCATCGGTGCTGGGCCGGCGGGCGCAACTGCGGCCTGCCACCTTGCAGCAGCACATTATAAGGTTTTGCTTTTGGATCGCAAAAAATTTCCACGCGAAAAAGTATGCGGCGACGGTTTGCTGCCTGATTCTTTACGTTGTTTAGATGCTATAGGCATTGGCAGAAAGATTCGGTCGCACAGTCACCAGGAGAGTACTTGCTCAATATTTAGCCCGTCCAGAAACAAAGTTGATATACCCGGTGAATTTTTAACCATTAAGCGAAGTATATTAGATACGATCATTGCCCAAAATGCTGTTGAGCGGGGTGCTGTTTTTGCTTTTGGTGAAGCAAATTGGCTGGCCACTGAATCGGATGGTGGCGTAACTTTTACCATCCAGGGAAGTGATCGACGATATCGGGCACGTATTGGAATGTTGGCAACCGGAGTGAATGTCCGTCTGTTTCGTCATTTGAAGTGGTCAGTCCAGAAACGGCCCAGCGCTGTAGCGCTCAGATGCTATGTTCGTTCAACGTACCCAATCGATCGATTAATTGTTTCCTATGATAAATCTATTGTTCCGGGCTATGGCTGGATTTTTCCCTTAAAAGATAATGAATACAATGTGGGGTGTGGAATAAGATTGCATTATGTTCAGAAAGGCAACATCAATTTAAAAAAAGCGTTTTATAAGTTTGTGGATGCCTTTCCGCTGGCCAGGGAATTAATGCGCCAGAGTGATCACAGAACAGCTTTGCAAGCGGCTGCTTTGAGATGTGATTTTGAAGGTGCACACCCTTATGTCAACGGGCCGGTCGTCGCAGTGGGCGAAACCATTGGAACGACCTTACCCTACTTAGGTGAGGGGATCGGCAAAGCCATAGAATCCAGTCAAATGGCGGCTGCGGCCGTCAGCGCCGCATTGGCATCAGAGGACCTCAGCAAGCTCAACCAGTACAGCCAAAATGTGAAATCAAAGTTAAAGCCCCGCTATCGCGGTTATCGGATGGCTGAAAAACGGCTGTCCCGGCCCTGGCTTAACAATTTTATCATTGGCCGATTCGGTACCAGCACCTATGCGCAAGAAATGCTGGCCGGTATGATTGCCGAAACCAAAAATCCGCAGGATATTTTTTCATTAAAAGGTATTGTTAATACTTTTTTTAAATAAGTATTTAGCAGTCATTGGGTTAACCTCAAATTGTTATCGATTTTTATATGATGCAACCAGTTAAAATCTTAGGCGGTGGTATCGCCGGTTTGACAGCCGCCATTAATTTGAAACAGGCGGGAATTGATGTCGAAGTACACGAGCGCAAAGAATTTTGCGGTAAATCGACAGGTGATTTTCAATTAATGGAAAACTGGATTTTCGAAGAAGATGCCTTAGCGGCATTGAAAAAATTTAACATCACCGGCAACTTTTATGTAAAACCCTGGTATTCTCTTGAATTTATAAGCCCCTCCTTAAAAAGGTGCCTAAAGAAATCTTCTGAACCCCTGATGTATTTTTTAAAAAGAGGGCCGATGGAAGGCGCTATTGACCGTGCTCTTCAAAAACAGGTGATCGATGCCCATATCCCCATCACGTTTAAGTCAACGCTCACCGTCAATGATGCGACGATCGTTGCCATTGGAAAACATAAACCCAACTTTATGATGACCGGCATTTCTTTCCCATTTGATCACCCGGATTCTGTTATCGTTTTGTATGATGACCGGCTGTCGCATAAAATGTATACTTATATTACAGTAGCGGATAAAATCGGGCAGCTGGTGGTCATCAATCCAATCGAAAGAACAGATCATGAGCTGCGTTTGGATCGGAGCATTAAACGCTTTGAAGAAATATTTAATGTTAAAATTTCAACCATTGCGCATCGCTTTGCCGCCCCCTTGAGCTTGAATTTCTTAAAGAGCGCCAGAATTGATGGCCGCTATTATGTCGGCGAGGCAGGCGGCTTTCAGGATGGCCTGTCTGGTTTTGGCTTGATGTACGCTTTCAGATCCGGATACCACGCAGCCCAAAGTATCATCCAAAACGATGACTATGACCTGCGCTGGCAATCGGCTATGCTCAAACCCATAGAAGTTTCCCATATCAACAGATACCTGTTTGAAAAATTATCCAACGAGGGTTACGAAAAATTGGTCAACATGCTGGGTAGTCAAAATCCGGCTATTGTCAAATTACTTGGTGGCGATGATCTAAAAAGCATCGTAAAAAAAATCTACCACCATAGCCCTTCTTATTTGTTGCATCCCATCCTATTTTGGCGCAAGCTGTCGCCATTATACACTTTTTTGCTTTCGCTGCCGGGGCGTTTGTTGTCCCGTTGAATTCATGTGGCGGCCAAATCGGTCTAAGGCCTTGATTGACATTTAGCATTTGGTTAGATATAATTTATTGAAAAGTTTGGAAATATTTCATCAATAAATTTTTGTCCAGAAACGAAATGCTTCCGTTTGATATATTGCCCTAACATATTCGGCTCCGAAGGTTATCCATCCTGGAGCTTGACTCCTGCTTTTAAATGAAAGTAGAGCTTTAAACAGGCGGCATCTTTTTTCGCCGGGTCGTTTTTTGCGTACTATGGCCTGCAGATCATAATACGATACAACCTTAATCTTGCATGGAATAAATGAGACTTTGCCCCCAATGTGACCAGCCAGTCGCCGAAGAAATTACGCTTTGCCCGTCGTGCGGCAATGAAATCGGCGAGGGCCGCAAATACATCGACGATTACCGTATCGTCGATATTCTACACGAAGGTCATTCCAGCTTTCTGTGCCGGGCCATCCGGGAACGAACCGGTGAGATGGTGATGATCCGCCTGTTTACGCCCCAGGCGGGGGTCGATGAAAAAGTGGCCGCCAGACTTACCCAGGAGCTGGAACGTCTCAAAAAACTGCCCGATAAAGGATTTGTGCGCCATTACGCCATTCGAAAATCTACCGACGGGCTGTGGTACCGCATTAGCGAATGGATTGACTCAGAAAGCTGGGGTGCCTTGTTGACTTCCGGGCGGCTGCAGGATCGTCAGATAGCTTTAGATCTGTTTTTTCAGATGGCTTCCATCCTGACCGTATTGCACCAGGAGGGTTACGTCATACCGCATCTGATTTTAAACGATATTATGCTGGTGCGCGCTGAAAGCGGACAGCTTGAGGTCAAGGTTGACTACAAACTTTCACGGTTTTTTGATCCCAAAAATGACCGGCCCGGGCCCATGCTCAAAAAATTGCTGAACGTCCACCCGGATATTGTCAACCACCGCCCCCTTGATTTCAGAAGCGATATCTGGTCGTTGGGAAAAATTTTCGTCGAGATGCTGTCTGCGGATCTGGATACAACTGATTATCTGGTCAAAGTCGACGAGCTCAATTTGCCGGAGGCCGCCAAAGTCCTGCTGAAAGTCATGCTGGCCGATGATCCGGACATCCGCCCGCGGTCCATGGCCGAGGTGGCCATATCCCTTGCACGCATCAAAGAAAAGCCTGTTGATGAAAAGCCCGAGCCTGTGCCGTCACCGGCAGCTGTTGCCCGCAGGTTGACTATCAAAGGGCTTCAGAATCGCATCAGCATTTTGGCGGTGTTAATCATCATATTATCGATGGCCGGATTTATGGCCTGGTATCAGCTTAGCCAACGCAAGACCGGATTTGAAAACCGTCTGGAGGATTATGCCAATCAATATTCACCAGCAGTCGGTTTTATCCTGGTAGAGTACTGGCTGGAAATCGAAAATGAGCAGATGTACCGCAATATGGCTGAGGGGACGGCTTTTTTGGTGGACAGCGACGGCTATATGCTGACCAGCCGTCACGTGGTGTGCCCCTGGTTGGAAGACACCACCCTTCTGGCCACTGTTCAGCATTTTACCGCGGTTGATAAGATACCGGAACTAAAATACCGTATCTATCTATGGTTTGAAGGCGCGCGGGCCTTTAACCGCGTCTCGCGCGTGATCGAAAGCCCGGATCTGACCGACGTTTATTTTATCGAGAATGCGTTTAGCACCGAATCCGAACCCCGCCTGTCTATCGCCGGTGTACCCAAGCCACCGGTTCAAACCCGTCAGGTGATTACCTCACCGCTCAAGGATGATTTTGCCGTCATAAAGATTGATCAGGTGCCGCAAGGGATGGAACCGCTGCCGTTGGACATAAAACTGGATTCTAAAAGTGTTCCCAAGCTCTCGCGACTGATTACCATCGGGTTTCCCCTGGGCAGCCGAACCCAGGATGAGGCCGTCAACGCCAGTGTTACCGGCGGCAATGTGCGCCGGTCTTTCGAAAATGTGATCCAGGTTGATACCTCTCTGTATGGCGGCAACAGTGGGGGGCCGTTCATCGATGAGCGCGGCAAGGTGATTGGCATTGCTGCCGGTGTTGCTATGGATGTGGCTCAAGGGATGATGCAGGCCGCAACGCCTCGCTGGGATCTGGGCATGGTTTTACCCATTACCAATGCCGCCCAGTTTCTTGAAGAATTAAAGGCCGGTCAGGCCAAGTGGAATGGTGAGCTTGATTTTTCAATCGAAAAAACACTTGAAGAAATCAAGAAAAAGGCCTCTGAAGGCTTGTGGGCCGAGGCCCAGACGCTCGCCGATGAAGAACTCAAGGGCAACCCGCAGCCGGAAATGATCATGGCGGCCGGCATGATGCATTATTGCACCGGGGATAACAAGGGTGCTGCCAAGCTTTTTTCAAAAACCCTTTCCATGGATCCTGCCAATCCAGAAGCCCGACTGATGCAGTTTTTAATTGACTGGCTAGCCGGTGAAGGTGCCAACAGTCCTTATCGTGAGCAGCTGTTGGCTTTGGATTGGCGCTCACCGGCTGAATTCCAGGGGCATCTGGTCCGGGTTTTAGAGGACTTAATCGATGAAGTGTCAGCCCTGGATAGCTGGCACACAGATGCTGAAAAAAGCTGGCTGTATTATGCCATCAGCCTGATCCGGGTTGAGCGACAGGATTGGGAAGGCGCTGAAAAGCTGCTCAGAGAAGCGGTGTTGACCGCCGATACGGACGCCTGGGAGTTTTTTGTGGTGCGCGCCAAGCTGGAGCAGCTGCAAAAACGTCGCCGCAAGGCACTCAAAACCAAAGCGCAATGGAAGACCTATAACAAGGACATTGAGACGTTTAACAAAAGCGTCGCGGAAAAGCTGGAAAAAGACGCTAAGATTAAAGCTGAATTGCCCCTATTGATGGCCAAATTTATCGATCAGAGTGTCGCGATCAAGGAAAAACGGGAAGTGCTTGCCAAAATATCGGAAATATACCCGGACAATCGTAAGGTTTTCGTGGCCTTGGCCTTTTACAGCGCCGCCGATGGAGATTGGGATAAAGCACTTGAATACATCCGTACTTTTTTAGATAGCGGCGGTCGTCAAAACGCAGATCGCATGAGTCTGGGAATTCTACAGGCCGGGATTTTAAACAAACAGGGCCAGGCCGATGAAGCCCGCTCAAGTCTTGAAGCATTTACGGCCCGAACCATGGACCCGTGGTATCTGATCATCAGCGATTATCTATTGGGTAATCTGACCGAAAGATCGCTGCTCGAGCAGGCCGGTGAGAGCCCCGAAAACCTATTGACCGCTCACACGGCTGTCGGGCTCTGGGCTGAAGGGGCCGGCGACAAACAAAAGGCCATCAAACACTACCGGGAGGCTCTGGGCTCTTTTATGGATACCTGGCTGGAATACGATTTTGCCAAAGAACGTCTGTCCCGCCTGAAACAGCCCGCCTCGCAATAACATAACCTTCACCGCAAAGACGCAGAGATTGCAGAGAATATTTTTTCTTGGTCTGATTTCCTGAGAGGGAAAATCAGACCAAACAATCTGCCTGCGTCAAATAGCTTTTGAAATAAAGTCGGTTTTATGGGGTAAAATAGCTTATGATCAATAAATACTTAGAATTAGAAGCTTGTCCAAAAATAGGCTAAGAGAGCTTTTTTAGTTTTCCGTCCTCTCAACGGAAAACTAAATGAAACTTAACTCTGCGATCTCTGCGTCTCTGCGGTGAACGAAAATCGATAATCCTACCTGAATTTATTCCTTTATTCCGTAGTCTTGGGCCAGTTTTTCATCATAGCGTGCTTTTCTGCCCGGGCATTTTCCGCGCTGGCACAGCTGGCAGTTGAAAAAGGAAACTTCGGTCTGAAAATAAATCCCGGAAATAGACTTTGTCGGGATCATTAAAAAGGACGGCGTCAGACGGACGCCAATGGCGTCTTCTACATCTGTGAGCAGGCGAAAAAGTTGGCCTTGTTCTTCAATGGGCCATTCCTGCAGCGATCCCGGGCTCATAAAGGAAATTTTCTCCAGGCCAAACTGTTTGCACAGGTGTTCCTGCAGATTTTTGCGAACCCCGTTTAACGCCACATTGCCGATGATATCCAGATAATATTTTTCCAAGGGGTCATCTAACTTTTGGATCTCCTCTTCCAGACCGGGCCCAAGCGTCACCACATACGCAAACAGGCGCTCAACGGGATCTAAGTTTTTGCGCAACACCTTGCTTTTAAAATGCAGGCCCTCAACGATGACGGCATCATCCATTTTTTCATCAATATAACAAAGCTTATACGCCGCCCTGGGTGCAATATGGGTCTGGGCCATGGCGATCAGCTGTTGGACGAGCTGAGCGTCCCTGTCGGAATCCAGACGCAGAATTTTAGCGACCTTTTTGGGGGCGATCTTGACCGGTATTTTTTCTAATATTTCCATGGCTAAAAAACCTGTTTTAAAAATCGATTTATGATTATAGCGATGTACCCTGTGTGCGTCTTTTATGAAACCCTCATCGATCTTATACCAAATAAAAATCCCAATTTCCAAGCACCAAATTACGACTTGGCCTGAACTCGTCGCAGGCCAAATAAATCCCAAATCTCAAGTTTTCATTTACCAAAACATTTGAAATTTTGAATTCTGGTCATTGCGATTTGCCCTTCGACTTTGCTCAGGGTGGTGAGTCCTTCGACTCTGCTCAGGACCGTGAGCCTGTCGAACGGCTTGTCGAACCATTTGATATTTGTGATTTTGTGATTTGGAATTTTTCTCATGCAAAAACAACATAATGTTTTAAAAATATACCAAGATTTTGTATATATTTGTGGAACATGACAGTTGAGTGGTGCTCTTTATTGACAGTGTTGTCGCATCTCTTTATACTCGCCTCATATCGCCGGCATCAACTGGCGATTTGCTGATAAGGTTTGCCCGAACGATTCGTCATCGCAGTTGTTCAGATCCTTTCCACAATTTTAAATCCGTTTGAACATAAGGAGTTGACTATGGCATCACAATCAACCGAAGCGCCGCTGAGAAAGCTTATGGGCCCCGGTCCTTTGGATATTCATCCAAGGGTTTACCGGGCGCTGACATCGCCGGTCATCGGACACATGGACCCGGCCTATTTTAAAGCGCTTGACCAGATCGGTGACCTTCTGCGTCAGGTTTTCCAGACGCAAAACCGCCTGACCCATGCCACCCCGGGCACCGGCACATCGGGCATGGAGGCCTGCGTGGCCAACCTGATAGAGCCGGAAGATCCGGTTCTGGTCTGTGTACACGGCTATTTTGGAGATCGATTGCGCCAAATGGCCGAGCGCCAGGAGGCTGACGTAACGGTCATTGAAGGTGAATGGGGCCGACCAACGGATCCACAACAGGTTGAAGATGCCTTTAAAGATAAAGGGTTTAAAATTATTGCGCTTGTTCATGCTGAGACGTCTACCGGGGTACAGCAGCCAATGGATGATATCGTGCGATTGGCAAAGGAAAATGATGTCATGATCATGCTCGATACGGTGACCTCCTTAGGCGGTCTCGAAATCAAAACCGATGAATGGGGGTTGGATGCCGCTTACAGCTGCTCTCAGAAATGCATCGGCGCTCCGCCGGGGCTGGCACCGGTGACGTTCAGCGATCGCGCCATCGAGGCGGCCCACAACCGTAAGCATCCGATCCGCAGCTGGTATCTGGATATCACCCTGCTGGACAAATACTGGGGATCTTCCCCCCGGGTGTATCACCATACCAGCTCCAGCACGCTAAACTATGCGCTTTTGGAAGCCCTTTTGCTGATCGAAGAAGAGGGCCTACAGGATCGTTTTGAACGTCACTATAAGAACCATCGGGCACTGGTTGCCGGTGTCGAGGCAATGGGTCTTGATATGCTGGTCAAACCCGAGCACCGCCTGCCGACCCTGAATACAATGCGCGTGCCTGAAGGGGTTGATGAAGCCAGGGTGCGCACTTATTTGTTAGAAACCTTCAATCTTGAGATCGGGGCAGGTCTGGGAGCGTTGGCCGGCCAGGTCTGGCGCGTGGGATTAATGGGATATTCTTCATCAGCAGAAAATGTCCTCTTTTTCCTGACGGCTATCAGCCGGGCGCTGGCGGTGCAGGATTGCAAAACCGATCTGGCCGCAGGTTCCGAGGCTGCCATGTCCCTGCTGAATGCTTGATTGAGTTTGAATCGGAAAGTGAACTAAATTGAACTAAAGTTCGAAATGACTAAAGCTAAGTTCTCGCGTTGCTCCATCTTTTAAAATACGACAGAATTTTTTAACTTTAGTCACTTTAGATCACTTTAGTCACTTCACACTCAAGGTCGATAAATGCTGAATGATGAATTCATATCCAGCCTTCGGCAAATCGTCGGCGAGGCCCAGGTTTCTGTGTCACGGGCAGAAACCGAATTGTATTCCTATGATGCCTCGCTGGCTAAAGGGCAGCCCGGTGTGGTTGTTTTTCCGGCCGACACCCATGAGGTGGCCCGGGTCGTCAAAGTAACCCGTGACGCCGGGGTTCCATTTGTGCCGCGCGGGTTTGGCACCAATCTTTCGGGTGGCACCGTATTGATATCCGGCGGTGTGGTCATCTGTCTGTCGCGCTTAAATAGGATCATCGACATTTCACCGCAACGTCGCTGTGCGGTGATACAACCCGGTGTTACCAACCTAGAGCTTCAGAACGCCTTGGCACCCTTGGGCTTTTTCTATGCACCCGATCCCGCCAGTCAGAAAGTGGCGACCCTGGGCGGCAATGTCGGTGAAAATTCCGGTGGCCCCCGCTGCTTAAAATATGGTGTGACCACTAACCACATCATGGGTTTGGACGTTGTTCTTTCCAATGGTGAGATGATTCACGTCGGCGGTTGCGCTTATGACCCGCCGGGATATGACCTTCGCGGCACCCTGATCGGCAGTGAGGGCACCATGGGAATCGTAACTGAAGTCACGGCGCGCATCCTACCGCTGCCTGAAAAAATTATCACTCTGCTCGTTGTCTATGATGATATTGGCGATGCGGCTGAATCGGTATCGGATATTATTTCGGCCGGAATTTTACCCACTACGCTTGAAATGATGGATGCCCCGATCATCAATGCGGTCGAAGACAGTTATGCCTGCGGCTATCCGCGGGATGCAGCGGCGGTGCTGATCGTAGAAGTCGAAGGGCTTTCTGTCGGCCTTAAGGACCAGGTCGCTCAAATCAGCGAGCTGTGTCGTCAAAATCATTGCCGTGAGATTCGTGAGGCCAAAGATGACGCCCAGCGCAATCGCCTCTGGGAAGGCCGGCGCGGCGCATTCGGTGCGGTGGCGCGTCTGGCCCCCAATTATCTGGTCAACGATTGCACGGTGCCGCGAACCAAATTGCCCGAGGCGCTGGCGCGGGTGGCGCAGATCGTTGCTAAATACGATTTTAAGCATGGCAATGTGTTTCATGCCGGAGACGGCAATCTGCATCCATTGATATTTTTCGATTCCAGGGATGCCGATCAGCTCAAACGGGTGAAAAAAGCGGGCTGGGAAATCATGCAGGCCTGTGTCGAACTGGGGGGCACCATTTCCGGTGAGCATGGCGTTGGTCTTGAAAAAATTGATGCCATGCGTCTGGTTTTTTCAGAATTGGATTTCATTGCCCAAAGGGGCGTACAGCAAGCCTTTGATTCGGATAGACTGTTAAATCCCGGTAAAGTCATTCCGCTATCCCCTTCAGAAGAAAGCACCCATAAAACTTCTTTGCGATCGCCGATTGTCAGCACAGACTATCAGAGTGCGGCTGAAAAGGAACTGAGCGAGACGATTCAAAGTACAGCTGCCAGGGGAAAGGCCTTGATACCCACCGGCTGCGGTACGTTTCCGCATTTTGGCAACGTGCCCATTGGTGACTGTGACCGTTTAAATAGCGCTGTGCTTGATAGGATTTTTGAGTTTGACCCTTACAATCAGTTTGTATCGGTAGGGGCCGGCGTCGGCCTTGATGTTCTCCAACGGCAACTTGCAGAGCAACACCAGTGGCTGCCCCTGCGGCCCTCTTTCGCGCTACAAGATCATTCTATTGGCGGTGTAATGGCGCTGGCCGCCTGCGGGCCCGAACGCATGCACTACGGTGCTCCGCGGGATCTTGTTTTGGGCCTACACTTTTTAAACGGCAGCGGTCTGACAATTTCAGCCGGCGGTAAGGTTGTCAAAAATGTCGCCGGCTATGATATGACGCGTTTGATGATCGGTTCTGCCGGGACCCTGGGCCTGATTACCGAAGTGACCTGTCGTACAATGACCATACCCGAGCGCTGCAGCGCCATAACGGTAGAAGGATCCTTATCGGCCTGCGCAGCTCTTGCGTCGCAGGTGATCACATCTCAACTCATACCGGTTTTTGTTGTCATGCGGCCGGCAAATGGGCAGGCGGATGAAGACACCCGCCGACGCTACAAATTGGCGTTCGGATTTGAGGGGTTTGATAAAACCGTTACCGAGCAAATTAAAAGAACACATATATTATGTGATAAGGCCGGTTTGACCCAAAACCCGGAACAAGATTATTATGTTCAGGATGGCATTTTCAAAAATGTCTATGCAGAGCTGTCACAGGCAGCTTTCATTCTGCGGGCTGACCTTCCCCTTGACCAGACGATCGGGTTTGTTCAGGTGCTGGATAAACAGGTGCCGGACGCCAAATTATTCTTAGATGTCGGCTGCGGCCGCATCTTGGCCGGCTTTGAAAACCTGTCCAATGCTCTGTGGGCTCAGCTGTGGGGCCTCGGCGATCGACTGGGCGGGCATGTGGTCATGGAAAAAGCGTCCGCTGATTTCAAAACGCATAACGATGTTTTCGGAGTCGATCGGCCGCAATGGAAGGTGATGCACCGTATCAAGGCCGCCCTGGACCCGCAGCATGTATTTTCACCTGGTCGTTTGCCGGGAAAAGTTTAGAAGCAATCTCAAAAATGCATCTAATCCGCCGGAGGCGGACCCTTGGACGTGATCTACTATTTTTGAGATAGCTTCTGGTTTTTGTATTTAAGAAAATATATCATGACCATTTCCGAACATTACGACGAGATATCGCATTGTAACCGCTGCGGGTTCTGTCAGGTGGCCTGCCCGATATTCCGCTCCACCGGCCACGAGACCGGCGTTGCGCGCGGACGGCTGGCGCTTTTGCGAGCCATTATCGAGGACCGTTTAGAGTGGAGCCCGGACATCGAGGCTCCCCTTTTTGATTGTTTGCTCTGCGGCGCCTGCACAGCCAACTGTTTTCCCGCAATCCCCACTTCTGAATTGATCATCAAGGCCCGGGCGCAGTATCTGCAAAAAGTGGGTCGCAAATCGATTCATCGTCTGCTCTTTGACCATCTGTTGCCATATCCGCGACGACTGCATCTGGCTGCGCGTGCAGTGGCGCTCGGAAAAAATACCCGTGTGGCGGATCTGGCGCAGGCCCTGGGATTATTAAAAATTTTCGGGCGTGATTTTGAGCATGCCAATGAGATTGTCGCGCGATTTCCCACACGACCGTTGCGGGATAAAATCAAAACCAGAGCCCACAGCGGTAGCGGCCAATCCCTGCGCATTGGCTATTTTGTCGGTTGCGGTGTTGATATTATCAGTCAGGCGGCCGGCCGGGCGACCCTGCGGCTGTTGAAAAAGATCGGCAAATCAGTGCATGTTCTGGACAATGGTTGCTGCGGCCTGCCCGCCTGGTCGTACGGTGATCTGAAAGCGGCGCGCAAGCTGGCCCGCCGGAACCTGCCGATTCTCAGCGAGCAAAATTTCGATGTCGTTGTCACGGACTGCTCCAGCTGTGCTTCTTTTTTGAAAAGTTATCACCGGCTTTTTCGCGAAACCTTAGGGGAACATGACAGGGCGATAGCGGTCGCCGCCCGCGTAAAAGATATGGTAGAATTGATTCATGTAAACGAAGTGACAGCCACCACGTCAAACACCGGCGTCAGCGTGACCTATCATCATCCCTGTCACGCGACGCGGGGACAGGGGCTTGCAGCCGAGCCCGGTGAAATTTTGAATCGTCTGCCGGGCGTTGAATACCGGCCGCTACCTGAAGCAGACTGGTGCTGCGGCGGTGCTGGCTCTTATGCGTTTGCGCATTATGAGCTGTCCCAGCAGGTACTGGAACGCAAGATGAACAATGTGAAAGAAAGCGGTGCGGACCTGTTGGTCACCTCATGCCCGGCCTGTATCATGCACCTGTCATATGGTGTGCGCAAACACGGTCTTAACATCAAAGTCTGTCATATTTCAGAGATTGTTCAGTAATTTTCTGGTTCAGAGGTTCAATACTTCGGCCGCTGGCTACTGGCGAAGAGCCAATGACCGGTACTGACAGCCAGCAGCCAGAGACCAGCAACCGGCCGGTTGATCCTGTCAAAATAAATTAAAAGGATATGAAAATGACCCAGATTGACTTGAACGGCATCTTTCCCCCGATTCCGACGCCTTTTATCAATGAAAAAGTGGCTTATGACAAGCTGGCAGACAATATCGAACGCTGGAACGCGACCGGTTTGAAGGGGTTTGTGGTATTGGGGTCAAATGGTGAATATGTGGCCCTCTCTGAAGAGGAAAAGCGAGCGGTTGTCGATACCGTCGTTCAATCGGCTGGAGATAAGATGGGGATTATCGCCGGGACGGGCTGCGAATCCACCTTTGAGACACTAAGGCTCACTGAAGACTGTGCCAAACTGGGAGCCCATGCCGCCCTGGTGATCTCACCCCACTATTATGGCGGTCGAATGAACGAAGCCGCCCTGGTCAAACATTATACAGCCGTAGCGGATCAATCGCCGATCCCGATCTTATTATACAATGTCCCCAAATTCACCCACATAAATTTGGCAGCCAATTTGGTTGCCCACCTCTCCGAGCACCCCAATATCATTGGTCTAAAGGATAGCTCCGGCAATGTCATTCAACTGGGGGAGATCATAAATGCAGCCGCCAAAGAGTTTAATGTGCTGGTGGGAACGGCCGGTGTATTATTCAGCGGTCTGACTATCGGCTGTGTGGGGGGCATTAACGCCCTGGCCAATGTCGCTCCGCAACAGTGCGTGGCCATCTTGGATCTGGTAAAGGCCGGCGATTTGGATGCCGCCCGACAGTTGCAGCTTAAAATGCTGCCGGTTAACCAGGCGGTGACTGCCGTCTATGGTGTGCCGGGGTTAAAGAAGGCTATGGATATGCTGGGCTATTTCGGCGGCGATCCCCGCTTGCCCTTGCTGCCTTCCTCAAAAAGCGAAAAATCAGAAATTAAGGCCATTTTAAAAAAAGCGGATTTGCTTAATTGAAGTGCCACCTTTGGCCCCAAAGAAGACAGAGCGTCCACTGTAATAGCTTTATGAATGGCCCTTATTTTTTTCCCTTGTGAAAACGTAAAGTATTGTCACACTTACCAGACAAACAAGGCATAACAAAAACGACGCATCGAAGGCCGCCGGGCCGCGCGAGGCATCCGGGTACAGATGCTGCATTAAAGTCCCCAACCCTTGCAAAAAAATCGCCGGGCCCAGCATGTTAAAAAAATTAATGCCGGTCATGGCGGCCCCTGCCATTTCCTGCGGCATCAGGTCTTTGATATGCGGATACATCAACATTCCGCCGGATGCCGCCAGCCCAAACATAAAGAAAACGGTCGCTATCAATAACAGCCCGGTTTTTGCAGAAAAGGTCGTCAGTGCCAGTGAAATAGCTGCCATCATCAGCAGGCAAAAAACAATTAGTCCTTTGCGCGATTTGAATACCCTGTCCGACAGCGCTCCCCATAATGGACTTCCAATAATCAGGCCCACATTCATCAGCAATATCAGGTTACCCGTTCGGATGGCTGAATAGCCCATGACTTCGATCAAAAACGGCCCGGCCCACAACGCCTGAAAAGCGGCAAAGGTCCCGTAGCGAACCAACGTGGCGTATGAGATGATCCAGTAGCTTTTGTTTTTTAGGAGCAGGGCCAGATTGGAAAACGCCTGAGCCAGACTGATCGCTGCTGCGCTGCTTACCGTGTGACTTGAGGAGTGTTCAGGCCGATCGCGCACGACCAAAAATAGTGTCAATGTTAAGATTAAATTAATTCCGGCAATCAGCTGGAAGCTGAGGCGCCACCCGAATTGATCTACCAGTACGACCAGCGGCGTAGCGGCAACCATGTTGCCAAACGTTCCAATTGAAGCCACCAGGCCTGTTAAGGTGGCAAATACCAGGGGTTCAAACCATTCGGTTAACAGTTTAAATGTGCCCATTAAATTGCAGGCCATGCCGACCCCCAGCAGGACCCGCCCAATTAAGCCAAAGCCCAAAGAATCGGCAATGGAAAACAATACGGCGCCCACCACACCCATTAAAGAGAGAACCGTCATCATCCATCTGGGGCCCACTTTATCCAGAAGCACGCTGATCGGAATTTGCGTTAAGGCAAACCCATAAAAAAATGAAGCCGACAATAATCCCAGTTCCTCTGTGTTCAGGGATAGGTCCCGGATCAGCTCCGGGGCAATCACCGCGTTTGATGTCCGGTAAAACTGGGACAGGAAAAAATGGGATGTGGCCAGTATAAATATGATCCAGCGTCGAGACATGGTTGATTTCTTGAGTTCTGGCAATTCAACTTATTATACGGTACGCAAGCCTTTGGGTTATCATGGGGCCTCGCTATTTTGTCAAGCACTTTAGTCTTACAGGTCAGGGGCGATATTAGATCCCTGCAATTTCTTGACAGCTTGTTCGTGTTTCCCTATCTTTTGCTGGTAAAAACCAATTTTAAGGAAAATAAAATGCGAAAACTTATCGTCTTGTTTGCGGCTATGGCGGTGCTGCTATTTCTCGGCTGCCAGGGGGCTAAGATAAGGCTTTTTTCCAGCGCTGCTGATCCCCTGCAGGAATACACCTTGGAGGGCACTGCCACAGGTAAAGTGCTCGTCATTCATATCAGAGGCACGATATCCGATGCGCCCCGGCGGCGAATTGTGACGACGCGGCCAAGCATGCTGCAAGAAGTGGTATCGCACCTGCGCAAAGCCGAAAAAGACCCGGAAATCAAAGCCCTGCTTTTGAAGATCAATTCACCCGGAGGGTCGGCTACCGCCAGTGACATCTTGTACCATGAAATTGTCGCTTTCAAACAAAAGACTGGGGCAAAAGTAGTGGTCGCGATGATGAATGTCGCCGCCTCGGGCGGCTATTACATATCGCTTCCCGCTGATTATATTCTGGCGCATCCAACAACGGTGACCGGTTCAGTGGGCGTTGTCTTTTTACGACCGGATGTGGCCGGGCTGATGAATAAAATCGGCATTGGGGTTGAGGTGCGCAAAACGGGAAGAAACAAAGATATGGGGTCGCCTTTTCGGCAGGCGACCGAGGAAGAAATACAAATTGTTCAAAACCTGATTGATCGCTTGGGAGAACGATTTTTAGATCTGATTGATGCGCATCGCCGGATCGATTCCCAGCACTTAGAACAGATATCGACAGCCCGTATTTTCTTAGCCGATGATGCTTTGAAGCTGGGTCTGATTGACCGGGTAGGCTATCTCCCGGACGCGGTCCACGAGGCCAAACGTCTGGCTGAACTGCCGGAAAATGCCAAAGTGGTCGTTTATCGCCGCACCGAATTTCCGGACGACAACCTGTACAATACATCTACCTCACGTTATGAAGGCCAGGGCATGTCAATCGTATCCCTTGATCTCCCTGAATCCCTGACATCCTATCAGGCGGGCTTTTATTACCTGTGGCAGCCCGGCGCGATGGGAGATTAATTCAGTTCAAAACCGCTGAACACCTTTTTCAATCTGGCTGATTTTCTTGATTAAATTTGGGTTGTTCGCTTGAAAGATGGACAATGATAGCGTCCACCATTTCCTGCCACATATGACTGCCGACGGAAACCGCATCAATAATGAGGTGGTGCATGTCGACCTCGGTTGCGGTCTTATCTTTTGTAACTGGATGAACCGTCCATTGATCAAGATCATGTTTCTGGACCATTTCCTGCATACTGGCATATGAAACCAGTTCATCCTCTGCATCGATAAAGACGATGGAGGGGATATTTATTTTTTGGGGATCCAGATGATCTTCAAAATGGGCATGCATGTCAAACAGCGCATTGTAAGCCGCCATGGGCGTGCCGTCATTGGCGAGATAGGATTTATGCCCGACGCTGGGTATAACGAGACTCGGAAAAGGCGAAAAAACTTGTATCAGATAATTTCTCTGCAGCATAGCTATTGCCGGGGCTAGCAGCACCATTTTGTCAAATTTTACATTTGGGTTTGATGCCATCATATCGATGCCCAGCAGCCCGCCCATCGAAAAGCCAATTAAAAACATGGGTTCCCCGTATAATATGCTTCTTTTCTTCGCCATCTGATAGGCGTTATACGCTTCGGTCTTCCACAGCGGGTATGATACCGATTTGAATGCAACCATGCGGGCCTCATCCGGACTTTTATTATCAATCGGCGCAAAATTGATGCCGTGACCGCGCAACGACAGATTCAAACAATCGATTCCGCTGGTGTTTAATACGTCGATAATGGCTTTCATTTTATCCGGGCGACAGTTGAGGCCATGAATAATCAGTGCCACCCCTTTTAGCTCGGTATCGCGCTGCCTGTTAAACCAGCGCACCGAGCCATTCTTTGCCGCTTGCGTTCCACTATCAATATTTAGCGTATTCGCAGTTGATGAAGGGACCTTTAAATTTAATCCGGCATGCAGACTAGCAGCACCCGTATCAGCATAACAGCAGCTGCCGGCTGGCAAAGTTAAAACCAAAAAGATGAAGGTGATCGATAGGGCTTTCATCATAAGCATTTTTGATTTGGAGTGGTTATGCGCCGGTTTATAACATAAAACGGGTATAGCAGAAAAGGCGCAGATCGGATAGTCGCATAGTTTCTGTAGCAATAGATTTGACAACCACTTTTAGATTGAATATAAGGGCTTCACAGTTGTCCCTTAGCCATTAAGGAGGAGACCCATTATGAAGCACTTTCGCTCCAGTGTTAAACCGATCGGATGTTTTATGGCTATTTTCATGCTAATGCTCTCCGGCCCGTTGCAATCCGCTATGGCGGCCATGGTTGGGACCGAGGCGGCCATTGATATCCAGCGCGCTCAAGAAGCCCGTGACTATCTTCAAAGCATTCTGGCGCGTGAAGATGTGAAAAACATGTTGCTATCACAGGGTGTTGATCCCCAGGAGGCTAAAAACCGTATTGACAGCCTTACAGATGAAGAGGCGACCCGGGCAGCCGATCAATTGCAGGAGCTTCCCGCCGGTGGCACGGGTTTTTTCACATTGCTTTTGATTGCGCTGCTCATTGTTTTTCTGGTCCTGTTAGCGACAGATATTGCCGGATACACCGATATTTTTCCATTTGTAAAATAATACAAATTTAAAGATAGCCATAACACAGGATCCGCAAGAAAAGGGCGGCTGCGGCACGCCCTTTTCTTTTTTTCCCTTTCTTAAATAGACCATGCGCCTCAATTTGGGGCAAACCGCGCTTTTCAAACCGGGGATATGTCA
Organism: Desulfobacterales bacterium; assembly: GCA_030066985.1. Taxonomy (NCBI): domain Bacteria; kingdom Pseudomonadati; phylum Thermodesulfobacteriota; class Desulfobacteria; order Desulfobacterales; species Desulfobacterales bacterium. The sequence goes on along the minus strand of JASJAN010000004.1, from coordinate 154,903 downwards.
AATAATTGGCAAATATGTAAACATTTCCATAAACAGATGTGAACTAAAAGTCATAACCACCTTTCTGATCGAATCCCAATATTATCTTAAAATATTGATTTTATTATTAATATACTACTTTTTGCCGGTTTTTATCGATTCTGGCATGCTATTTGTATAGTTATATAGAAAAAACGATAACGATCTTCTTGGTCTCTCGAATGTGCGTGCATCTTCCCCTGCGGGCTTCAAACTACTTAGGCGAATGACCACGCACGAGAACAACGGCATTCAGGGAGCCATGAGAAAAAAAGGCAGAGCCAACTAAGGATCTGCCTTTTTTGTTTGTATTCAGGTTTGCCGGTTGCCAGCCGAAGGTCCTCGTGAAACGGGATTTTGCCCGTTGAGCCGGTTTCTATCGGAAGAATGTCTGATTTTATTTTTTCGGGCAAACGGGCCAACGGGTAACGGGCTCAACCCTTATTAATTTTCTAAGCGCTTACCTTCTAATACCTTCAGTTGCTTGGGCTGGGGCTTATCATAGCTGTACTTAACGCGCCGGTATTCAGATCGGAAACGGTTTACCTCTTCCTTAACCGGCTTGCGATCCATAATGCATTCCTTCATCAATTCGGCAATGCGTTCCATTTCCGCCACACCCATGCCGAAGCGGGTCATTTCCTGAACACCGATTCGAATGCCGTCCGGATGGTCATGCGCCTTAAGAGGCTCATGGGGAAGCATATTCATATTGATAATAATATCATTAATTTCCAGGTTTTTTGATACCCGTTCACCTCCGCGAAATTCGCGCACATTCACTGCCACCTGATGACTTTCGGTATACCCGAATTCCTTGGCCTGAACATCAAAACCAAAGCGATCCAGGGCAGCTGCCAGCGCTTTGGCATTTTTAATGGTATCCACAGCGTATTGTTCACCAAATTCCATCATTTCATAGGTGCTGATGGCCATTTGGGCCAGTGTATCCAGGTGGTGATTACTGGATGACCCGGGGAAGGCACCTCTATCAATTTTACGCCATTCTTCATCTTCCATATTGCTTAGGATCAGACCGCGCTGGCTGCCATAATAGGTTTTATGAGTGCTGGCGGTCATCAGAAAGGCGCCCTCTCTCAAGGGCCGCTGAAATTGTTTGCCGGCAATAAGACCCAGCACATGGGCCGCATCATACATAATCCGCGTACCATTATGCTGGCAAGCTTCATAAAGCTCCTGCACAGGCTCTGGAAACAAAAACAGGCTCTTGCCCAGGACAATAATTTTGGGTCTGGCTTTTTCGATCAGGTATATTGTTTTTTCAAGGTCAAGATGGTACCCGTCCGCAGTTAGGGGAATGTCAATAATATTTTTAGTGAACTTTCCAAGTGAGCCCTCTCGATGATGACTGATATGGCCACCAGCCGGTGTGGAGTTCACCATTACGACATCACCGGGATTGACAAAGCGACTGAAAACCGCCTCGTTGGCATTGGTGCCGCTAATGGGTCTGACTTCAGCGTGACTGCATGCAAAAAGGATTTTTAAATTGGTGGTCAACTGATTTTCGATCTCGTCGATATAAGACGTGCCCCGGTAATAGCGTTCGCCCGGGTGGCCTTCGGCATAGCGGTGCGCAAAATCGGATCCGGCCTGAGCGCGAACACGCTCGCTGACGATATTTTCACTGGCAATTAGGTTGATGCATCGATTGCGCCATTGGGCCTGTTTCTGGATCAGTTTTTCGATTTCATTGATCTCCTTTACATACATGCTAAGAATCTCCTTTATTTTGAATTAAACTCTGCATCTTTCACAGTTCGATTCATTTGTCAAACAGATCATTATAATTTCTTTATGACTTGCGGGTATGCCTAACCGGGCTTATCTTTACATTAAATATCTGTAAATATGGAGGATAAGAACCATGCCGATTTACGAATATAACTGCGAGCACTGCAGCCATAAATTTGATAAGCTGGTGATGAGCGCTAATGATCAGGTGAAATGTCCCCTTTGTCAGGGAGCCGTGAAAAAACTGATGTCAACCTTTTCGGTTGGTCACGATGATAAATTGGGCGGCAACCTGCCACCGGGGGTTGGGGGATCCAAGATGTGCTCAAATTGTTAGCGTTATGTCGCCTAATAATATTACCAAAGTCATGTGGTATTTTTAATTCAGTGGAGTTCTATAAATAACACAATGTTTATGGTTTCAGGTGTCAGGTTTCAGGTGTCAGCAGAAACCGAGATGACAACGGATAGCAAAAAAGCATTTCGTCTGTAATAGCTACGGAGTAACAAACGTCCGAATTTAGTAACCGAAGACCTACTACCTGACACCTGAAACCCGACACCTGACACCCCAAAAACGGCTTGTTAAATTACTTGCGGGACGCAACTTTAGCGGGACACTTACGAGCCTTCAAGATATTGTGGGATACAGTTCGAGCAGACGATTGCCCAGCATCTCCGCCAGGCGCTTAAACAGCAGGGCCTCGTTCTGGGGATATTTTTTGAGAATTTCAAGAAACACATCGCGGTCAAATTTGAGCAAGTTTGTTTCTTGCACGCATTCGCCGCTGGCGGAATAGGTATCTCTGCCGATTAGACCCGACCAGCCGATGATTTCCCCCGGCTGCTGAACTATATATACCGTCGGCCCTCTGTCGCCCAGACTGAGCTTTATCCGCCCTTTGAGAAGCACATAAAAATGTCTGGCCGGATCGCCTTCCTGAAACAGTATATCTTTTTCATGCTGGGAACATTTTTCGGCAACATCCATAACCTCCATGGTAAAATCCCGGCCCATTCCCATAAAAAAATCAGACATCTTAATATACATGGTGTTATTCCTTTTTACAGCTTGAAAAAATGGTGCCATTGACAGGTTCCATCCGTTTGATCGGATGGAAGTTTGGATTCAGAACTTTTGCAGTGCGTTTTTAAATCCCGCCATAGATCCGGTAATCACTGAATCCGGAACAGCATAGGACAGCCGAAAGTAGCCTGGCCCGCCAAAGCCGACACCCGGCACTGCTAGGATGAGCTCCTCCTTTAAAATACCGGTGAATTTGACATCATCGGGCAGCGGGCTTTTGGGAAACAGGTAAAATGCGCCTTCGGGTACATGAAATTCGTAACCGATTTCAGAAAGGCCCTGGCACAGTAAATCCCGCCGTCGATGATAAATGGAGACATCAACCGTGACTCCCTGCAACTGGGCGACTGCATGCTGCAGTAGGCTGGGGGCGTTAACACACAGCATGGTATTGATCACCGCCGCGGCGCTGGCTACCAACCCGGCGTCTTCAGCTTGCGGATTAACGGCCAGAAAACCGATGCGCTCCCCGGCCAAAGACAGCTCCTTGGAATAGGAGGTCACGATAATCGAATGGGCATAGGCTTGAAATATCGAAGGCACTTCCACATCATAGGCGATTTTGCGATAGGGCTCATCGGCCACCAGATAAATGCGCCGGCCGAATTTTTGACTGGCATCGTCCAGCACCCGGCCCAGTTTGGACAGCTCCTCAGCCGAATAGACAGCTCCGGTGGGATTATTGGGTGAGTTGAGCAGCATCACCCGGGTCTTATCGGTTATGGATGCTGCGATGGCAGCCGTATCCAGATGAAAATTGCTGTCGGTGGGGACGGTTTTTATGGTTGCTTTGGCAACGTAGGCATAGTGGTCGTAGCCTATAAAATAAGGGGCCGGCACCAAAATTTCTTCGCCGGGGTTGATGACCGCATTGAGGGCATCATTTAAAGCACCGGCGGCACCGACGGTCATGACGATTAAATCCGGGGTTAGGCTGACATCATGTATACCGCTAAGATAATCAGCCACCGCCTGCCGAACATGGGGATAACCGGTATTAGGTGTATAGCCGTGTCCGAGGGATTCATCACCGACCAGCTCTCTGAGCACTTTTTTAAATTCCGGCGGTGGCGGCACGTCCGGATTGCCCAGTGAAAAGTCAAAAACCTTGTCCGCTCCATGCTCGGCTTTGAGCCGGGCACCTTCTTCGAACATCTTTTTGACCATTTCCATCCCCTCGACCATTTTAACCATCTGATCTGCTATCGGCATAATTTTCTCCTTTATAGGTGAAATCGCAGCTGTTCATGCTTATGAGTATAAATGCAGAGCCCAGTAATGGTCTGACAAAAATTTCAATACCATAGGCAGTTTATTGAATTCAAGCATTACCCGAAGCTGAATCCATCATAAGTGAGCGCTCGCTCGCAGTCAGATAATAAAAAAGGAGTTTGCCTGTGCGAATTATCTTTTTTGCCGGCAAAGGCGGAACCGGTAAAACCTCAATAGCAGCCGCCACAGGTATCCGGGCAGCGGAAATGGGCAAAAAGACCGTAATCATGTCTTTGGACGTCGCCCATAGCTTAGGCGATATCTTTGATCTTGAAAAAAATCTGCTCGATCAAAACAAAGGCCGGCCCGTTCAAATCAATCCCAACCTCTACATCCAGGAAATCGATATCCAGGAGGAAATCACACGATACTGGCGTGATATTCATCGTTATCTTTCCAGTTTATTCAACACCACCGGACTGGATGAAGTTTTGGCAGAAGAGCTGGCCATTTTGCCCGGAATGGAAGAAGTCAGCTTACTGTTGTATATCAATCAATATGTGCAGCGGGAAAAATATGATGTGATCCTGCTGGATTGTGCGCCCACCGGGGAATCACTGCGGTTTATCAGCATACCGGCTACCCTGGAATGGTATATGCAAAAAATTTTTAGATTGGAAAGAACACTCGCCAAATATGTCGGACCGGTAGCTAAAAGATTCACCGATGTACCCCTGCCCGATGACGATTACTTTAAAGCGCTTGAAGAGCTGTTCGAGCGCTTAAAAGGGGTTGATCAGATTTTAACGGATCCCGAAATAACCACAGTGCGCTTGATCACCAACCCTGAAAAAGTGGTTCTCAAGGAGACCCAGCGGGCTTTTATGTATTTTTGCTTGTATAAAATGAGCATTGACGCGATCATTATGAACCGCATTTTGCCCGAGCAAATCACTGAATCTTATTTTAAAAGCTGGATCAAAGATCAACAGCAGCACCGCCAGACCGCTGAGGATATTTTTAGCCCGGTACCCATTTTATCAGTCGATCTATTTCAGGGTGAGATTTTAGGCTATGCCAAACTGAAGAAACTGGCGCACCAATTATACGGCAAGAAGAACCCGCTGAAGCGATTTTATAAAGATGAGCCTTATCAACTGGTCAAAGAAAACGGCAACTATCATCTGAAAGTAAAACTGCCCTTTCTAATGAAAAAAGATGTCGAGTTGAACAAATTTTCTGATGAACTCATCATTCGGATCGGTGGTTATAAACGAAACATTCTACTTCCAAGACAGGTGGCGTCAAAAGAGCAGGTTATCGCTAAGCTAAAGGGCCGGGTCTTGGACATATGCTTTGAAGGAGCAGAAGATGGCAGCCAAAAAGAGTGAACCCCAGATGGCGATTTGCCCTGTTGGCAAATTTTTTATGGACCTTGAAAATGTGTTGGGGAAAAAATCGGGTTTTGTTAAGCACATGACCCAATCCCGTATTGAGTTTTTAAAAGCCATGCGCGCCTTGCTGGATGAAAGAATTGACAGCCTTGAAAAAGAAAAAGCGCCTAAAAAGAAAAAGCGAATGACCAAAATCAAAGTCAAGTGACGATTGCGGGTCAACGGTAAAAGCAACGACTGAAATCAGTCGAAGGGGTTATGCGGTAAATGATGAACAATATACTGGATGGAAAGCCCATCAGCCTTGATTGATCTGGTGCTTTATGGCTGTTGGGTGACTTCCTCCAACATCTTACGATAATACACATAATTTTCAAACGGCACATCTGCGCGCACGCGGCCGTCGGCCAGCGGGATGTAGCCACCGTCTTCTATCAACGGGGGAACCTTTTCCTCGATTTCCTGCCGGATGGCGGCCTTATCTTTGCGCAACGCATCCAGATCAATGCCGCCGATCAAACGCAAATCGCGACCAAATTCTTTTCTCAGGCGGCGGTAATCCATGGCTTCAATATTGACCTCGCAAGCCCACAGGCAGTTAAATCCCCATTTAAGGATAAGTGGAATTAAAATACGGGAATTGGCAAAGGTCTGGAAACAGATGGTGGCGACCCGGTGTTGGTGGAGCACTTCCAAAATCGGTTCATAGCTTTTCAGGACAAACTCTTCATACATCTTCGGCGAAATCAAGGGGCGGTCATTCCCGCCGATGGGTTCGCTGAATACAATGGCATCAACGTCCACCTCCTGCAGGATACGATCGGTTAAGCGGGCCGCAAAATCGCCCTGAATTTGCAGGTGCTCGTGGACCTGATCGGGCTGCTCTACCAGCATGATCATGGCATCCCTAAACGAATGCCAATCCTGCACACCCATGGTCAGAAAAAAACCACGGTGCACATACAGCATCAGCACATGGTCTCTGGATCGCCAGGCGCGCACTCGCCGGGACCATCGAGTGGGAAGTCGCTTTTTATCGGCAGGATCCAGGCGGCGCTTGAATTCCTCCGGATCGGCAAGCGAATGGCCTTTGAATCCGACTTTGGGCCGGGGCTCCAGATCTACTTCAATACGTTCCCGCTCATCAGAAGGAAACAGTTTGGCCAGATCGGAACCACGGGCCAGACCCTGTTTGCGCCAGGCCTTCAAGACATCTTTGCGGATACCCTCTTCAAAATACGGGACGCGATCAGGTGCGCCATAACACATGGTTTCCCTGAAGCGCTCGCGGCTGGGCATTGTTTCTCTTGTGTCTGGGTGCGACATATTAGGTAGCAACAATTTGATACGGTTTTGCTAAACGACTATGCAGAAATCAGCAAATGGTCAAATATAAAAAATTCGCTGTTTAGAGTCAACAAAACCATTTTGACAGACTGCAATTCCATGGTTAGAAGATAGTCAATTAGCAAAACAGAAAGGATTTGGGGGATGCTGGCGCTTTCAACATCCTGGCTGTCAGATAAAACTGCAACAGTAGCAGAATTGATCGCAGCCTTTAAAAATCTTGGTATTAGCGAAATCGAGCTTAGCTATCGAATGTCGGAAGCCATGTTTCTTCAGCTAAAGGGGCCACTTAAACAATCGGGGCTGAAAGTCGTCAGTGTTCACAATTATTTTCCGATTCCCTCTGTATGTGGCAATGTCAGAGGCAGCGGGGATCTGTTTCTGCTATCCAGTTCTGATACAGAGGAACGGCAAAAAGCCATTCACTACACATCCAAAACAATCCAATATGCAGCCGAGGTCGGGGCCGAAGCAGTCGTTTTGCATTGCGGATTAGTCGAAATGAATCATGAACTGCACAAGCTTTATCAATACTTTAATTCGAATCAGCTCCTTTCAGAGGAAGCACAAATCTTTATTCGCAAAAAAGTAAAAGAGCGGGATAATCAAAAACAAGCCTACTTGGATAATTTATTGTTCAGTTTGGAGCATTTAGCACCCTTAGCAGAAAAGCAGGGGCTGATGCTGGGGCTGGAAAACCGGTATCATTATCATGAGCTGCCCGGACTTGATGATTTTAAACTTATCTTTGATACCCTAAAAGGTGCCCCGATTGGCTACTGGCACGACACCGGTCATGCGCATGCCAATGAGGCCCTGGGATTAATTCCTAGAAATGCGTTGTTGCAAAATTATGCAAATCGGCTTATCGGCGTCCATCTTCATGATGCTAACGGTCTTGATGATCACATCCCCCCGGGTACCGGTGAAATTGATATTATGACGCTAAAACCGTTTCTTGAGGCCGAGACCCTCAGGATATTGGAGATAAAACCTGGTATACCGGCATCAGAAGTATTAAAAGGAATTCGATTTATCCGCAAAAAATTGCCGGAAGTATAATTTTTTCCTGCTGTCAGCACCGGTGCTTGCAAAGATGGATAACAAGTTTTATTGACTTTGTTGACCCTATTTAATAACTATTTTCATATTGAATGCATTTCCAGATCGGAATTGTGAAATCGCCCTGATCCCACAAACTCTTTCCAGATCTTATTCAGAAGCACAGCCTGCTCTGAGTCGCATCCTGAGCAAAGAATCCCCTTAATTCGTTCAACAATTTTGATAACGTATTCAGGTCTTTAATCCGTAAATGAGGAAAGGAGATCTCTCATGAAAAAACTGCTTCTGCTCGCAGCCTCAATACTTCTGCTTGTAGGTCAACCTGTGCTTTCAGCTGATTTAACGATTTTAACGGAAAATTTACCCCCTTTGAACTATGTGGATAATGGGGTCCTGGTTGGTCCTTCTGTGGAAATTGTACGAGAAATACAGAGAAGAGTTGGGTCAGAGGAGGAAATCCAGGTGTACCCATGGGCAAGGGCTTACAAAATGGCCCTTGAAGACAAAAACGTTATATTATTCGGAATGACGTATACCAAAGTGCGTCATGATAAATTTAAATGGGTTGGACCGCTAGCCACGAAAAGAGATATTCTTGTCGCCAAAAAGGATTCGGGAATCAAAATTAAAGATCTGGAAGACGCAAAAAAGGTCAAACGCATCGGCACACTTCGAGACGATACCAGGGGGCGCCTACTCCAAAGTCAAGGATTTACAAATCTTGAGCCTGTCTCAGATGAACAATTTAATGCCAAGAAGCTTGCATTGGGTCGTATAGATTTATGGGCCTATAAAATACCGGGTCTCAGAACCGTTTGTGATTTGGCCGGGGTTGACCACACCGCTTTTGAGGAGGTCTATCATCTACGCGAAATTGATCTTATGATCGCTTTTTCAAAAAAGACATCGAATTCGATTGTTCAAAGATGGAAGGCCGCTTTTGATGAAATGGTAGCGGATGGCACCGTCAAGCAAATTCAAAAAAAATGGAACTTCAAATTAGAGGATGATCCATTTCCCGAAATTAAGGACTAAAATACGCCGATTGCTCTCATCCAGACATCGCCTTTAAACAACGTACGGAACATGTCATAAAGGATTGAGTCCATGCAAAAAGCTGCTTCGTCTGAAACCTCTCCTAAAGTCAACAGCATCAGCCGTCGTTTTAGTTATACCCTGATCAGCATACTTACCTTATTGCTGATTGCTTTTGCTGCGGTTGTTATCATTGTTGATATCAGCAGAATTGATAACGAAATGCAAAAGCGGCTAGACAACGCCATCATGTTCGCCCAGAATAGTCTGCCAACGCCATTATGGAACATGGACTACCTGGTCGTAAATGATTTTGTTGACGCCTTATTTTTAGATGAATCCATTGTTCATATTAAGATATCTTGGAAAGATCAGCTGATTACCGAGAAAAATCGCACTGGGTTTCAACTTAAGAAGGATCAGTCGGGGGCAGCACCGCAATCGTTCAAAGATGCTGATCTGATCGCCAAATCATCTAAAATCTACTTTAAAGACAGTGTCATTAGTAAGATTTTAATCGTGATGTCACGCGAAAACGTAAAAAAACAGGTGCTGATTCAAATTTACAGCACAATTGCCCTGTTAATTCTCATCATTGCCACAATCTGGCTCACATCCATCTTTATCACGAGACGGTACATCTCATCCCCCTTACTAAAATTGCAGGAATCAGCTTCAATGATCGCCAGGGGCGATTTGGACACATTCGTTGATAAAAGCAGCAGTGATGAGATTGGCGTATTGGCGCAGCATCTGGATGTCATGCGTGGATCGATTAAGCAGTTATTTGCAGAGCTTCAAGAGAGCAAGGACAAACTGGAGGATTACAGCCGCACCCTGGAGCATAAAGTCAAATTGCGTACCCGCGAGCTGGCGCAGTCAGTGGAAGAGCTCAAAGCCCTGGGGGAGGTTAGCCAGGCCGTCAGCTCAATCCTTGATCTGGAAACGGTCTTAACAAGCATCGTTCGCCATGCGGTGCAGCTCTCAAAGACAGATGCCGGGACAATCTACGAGTTCGACGAAGCGGAGGGTGTTTTTGTGCCGAGCATAAACTATGGCGCTCATGCCGATCTTATTGAAGCGCTGCGCGAGTCGAGATTGCGTGTGGGAGACCAGACGGTTATCGGTCAGGCTGCTGTCAAGCGAACCCCGGCTCAGATTCCGGATCTTGCAGACGTGCCCAACTACCCCCTTTCTTATGTTCAACAGTCAGGTTATCGGGCTTTGCTGGCATTGCCGTTGTTGCGCGAAGACCGTCTTATTGGTGGATTGGTCGTTCGGCGCAAGGCGGCCGGCGAATTTCCCGCGCCGGTGCTCGACCTGCTTCAAACATTTGCCTCTCAGTCTGTGCTTGCCATTCATAACGCCCGTCTCTTCCGCGAGATCGAAGAGAAAGGGCACGAGCTCGAGAGCGCCAACCAGCATAAGTCCGAGTTCCTTGCCAACATGAGCCATGAATTGAGAACACCATTAAATGCCATTTTGGGTTATACAGAGCTGATTCTGGACAACATTTACGGTGCTGTACCGGTAAAAATTCAGGATGTTCTTGAACGCCTCGAAAAAAATGGCCGCCATCTCCTCAATCTCATCAATGATGTTCTGGATCTTTCTAAAATCGAAGCCGGCCAGCTTACCCTTTCGCTCAATGAATATTCAATGGAAGAGGTGGTTCAAACGGTGTCTACTTCTGTTGAAGCATTAGCAGCGGAAAAGGATCTCAAATTGAAAGTCGAAGTGCCCAAAGATCTAAAGATCGGCAAAGCAGACGAGCAACGCATTGCTCAGGTGATGTTAAACCTGGTCGGCAACGCGATCAAATTTACCGATGAGGGAGAGGTTAAAGTGGAAGTGACTGTTTCTAACGAAACGTTTTGCGTCTCTGTGCATGATACGGGTCCTGGAGTGACGGAATCCGACCAACAGAAGATCTTTGATGAATTCCAGCAAGCCAACGGATCCAGTACACGCAAAAAAGGCGGAACCGGTCTGGGTCTCTCTATTTCAAAAAAAATAATTGATATGCATGGCGGCCGCATCTGGGTGGAGTCAACACCTGGGAAAGGTTCGACTTTTCGGTTCACCTTGCCGATTCGAGTCGAAAAGCAAAGGAAACAACCATGAGTCAGCTGATTTTAGTCGTTGAAGACCAGGAAGACAACCGGCGGATCATACGGGATCTTCTCACAAGCGCCGGTTATGAGATAATCGAAGCGCTAACCGGTCAAGAGGGTGTCACGGTGGCTGAAACCCATCTTCCAGCTTTGGTTTTGATGGATATTCAATTGCCTGATTTTGACGGCTACGAAGCGACTCGCCGAATCAAGGCCAATCCTAAGCTGAGTGCTATCCCGATCATTGCTGTCACCTCATATGCCCTGAGCGGAGATGATGTCAAAGCATACGAGGCCGGCTGCGATGCATATGTCTCTAAACCTTACAGCCCGCGGGCTCTTTTGGCGAAAATTCGTGAATTCATACCCTAGCTAATTTTTTCAAGAGGTTATCATGCGAACGCCTCCACTGATCCTCATCGTTGATGATAATCCCGCTAACCTGGAAATTTTCGAGATGCGTCTTGCTGCAAACAATTACGAAATCATTACAGCATCAGACGGCCAAGAAGGGTTGGCCATGGCAAAAGAACGTTTGCCGGATCTGATTCTGCTGGACATCATGATGCCCAAGATGGATGGCATTGAGGTTTGCCGGCATCTCAGAGCGGAGTCCTCATTACCGTTTATGCCCATCATCATCGTGACGGCCAAAACTGATTCAAAAGACGTCGTCGCCGGTCTTGAGGCTGGTGCTGACGAGTATCTAACCAAACCCGTCAATCATGCTGCTTTGGTTGCCAGAGTAAAGTCGATGTTGCGCATCAAGCTACTGCATGACACCGTCATCGAGCAGTCGGCTCAGCTGCAGGGTCAACTGAAGACGGCAACCAAGATTCAATCGCTATTCTGGCCGGATATTCCGGATTTAGACGGTGGCAGCCATATTTGGGCTGCTGCAATTCCTGCCGCCTATGTCAGCGGAGATCTATACGATGTAATACCGTTACCGGATGGCAGCTTATTGGCATATGTCGCTGATGTCTCTGATAAAGGCGTTCCTGCTGCTCTGGTTATGGCAGCATTGTCGACTAAAATCCGCAGTGAAGCAAGAAATCAATACGAAATCGACGCCCTTTTGCAAGTCGTCAACAACAGCACCTACAATCTAGCTTCTGAAGAAGGTTTCTTTGCCACAATTGTCCTTGTGCGGTATTGGCCCCAGAGCGGAAATATGCAATTATCAATAGGTGGACATATACCGCCGTTGTGGATCGCCAAAAATCATATACGAAATTTGCCTCCCATAAACGGGATTTCAATGGGTGTCACGCAGGATGCACCTTACGAGAAAAAAGAAATTTTGCTCTCTCGCGGAGAGTCGATCCTCCTTTTCACCGATGGCGTTATTGAAGCCGAAAATGAAGATAATGAACTTTTTGGCAATGAGCGTCTGGTTGGTTTTATAAAGGATGCAAAGGGCCCTCCCTGGGGCAAGGGATTATTGGAATTCTTATCCAATTGGCGGGGGAATTCAAGTGCTAGTGACGATTTGACCATTTTGGAGATATGGCGTGATGAAAACTAAAGCAATTAATTGATATATAAAAAAACTGTCTTTAACCTCTGAAATTCAATATGACCAGTACTATATTCTGTTTAACATTTTTTAATCGCCCCATCATTGTTTTTATAATTTTCAAATCCTAGTTTTTACTTAATCTCCCATCCTGCACAAACCGTACACTTCAGATAACCTGTCGCCTCTATTTTTTAAAGTGCAAAAATTAGCCAAAACGGCATAAATTTGTTATGATTTAAGCATATTATTGTTTAATTCAGTTCAATCGTCGCCATATGGTCAAATATTTAAAAATATTAGCACTTTTATGCTTTACAATCTTGATTTTGCCGTCTGCGCCGCTGGCGGAAACCCGGATTAAAGTTGGTGTGTATCAAAATATTCCCCTGAGCGGATTTAAGGATGATGGCAGTGTTTACGGTCTTTTCATTGATATTCTTGAAAACGTCGCTCAAAAGGAAAGCTGGGTCATTGAATATGTGCCCGGATCACGCCTTGAAAGTCTTGAAAAACTCAGAAGCGGCCAAATCGATTTGCTCGCTGCGGTGGCCTTAACCGAATCCGGGGCGAAAGTATTTGACTATTCCTATGAAAGCGTGATCAGCAACTGGGGACAGCTCTATGTTGATCAACACTCAACCATTGAATCGATTGTTGACCTCAAAAACCAAAAGGTCGCTGTCTTACACGATGACATCTATTTTGATGGTCTTAAGCAGTTAATGGAACAATTTGGCATCCAATGCCGATTCATTGAAGCCAATGCCTATGCCGATGTCCTTAAATTGGTGGAATTGGGTCGCTGTCAGGCCGGATTGGTCAATCATGTTTACGGTTTTCGATTTGAAGATCAATTTAACATTAAAAAAAGCCCCATCGTCTTAAGTCCCCAAAAATTATTTTACGCGGCACCGATCGGAAAAAATAAAAACCTGCTGGATGCTTTAGACCATCACCTGCGAAAACTAAAAAGCAACAACAGCTCAATTTATTATCAATCCTTGGATCAATGGTTTAGCGACAACAATCAAAGCAGCTCTGCCAAGTTATTCAAACGGGCCGTTGTGGTTGCTATTTTTCTGTTTTTTCTCTTTTTGTTTACGGCCTTATTTTCCCACACAAAAATTGTCTCGAAAACCAAAGCCCTGGTTGCCCAGCATGAAAAGCTGCAACAAGCGGTTGAATCCCGCAAGCAAGCTGAAAGCGTCATACGTATCGGGGAAAATAAATACCGTCGCCTTTTTCAATATTCCAGTGATGCCATCTTTATCCACGACATGGAGGGTCGGATTTTAGATGCCAACCAAAAGGCCGTGGAGCAATTCGGTTACACGAAAGCCGAGTTATTGCAGCAAAAAATGTCCGATTTACACCCCGCCGAAGCGCTTCTGAAATCCATGGAGGCCTATCATCAATTCACGGTTAGCCAACAAATCGATTTTGAAATTGAGTTTGTCAGAAAAAATGGTGACCTTTTTCTGGCTGAAGTATCATCGGGTTTATTTCAAATGGGTGAAAACCAGGTTATTCAGGCCATCGTGCGCGATGTGACCGAAAAAAGAAAAGCGGAAGATTCCCTCAAGCAGCACAATGCATATTTGATGGCGCTGCATGAGACCACCCTTGGATTGATCAAGCGCCTGAACATCGAAGAATTGCTCAAAGCGATTGTTGATCGTGCCGGTAAACTGGTAGGAACAGTCGAGGGTTACATCTTTTTACACGATCCTGAAACGGATGAGCTCGTCATCAAGGTGGGCACTGGTCGATTCGAACAATGGCTGGGATTTCGCCTGCGACCCGGTGAAGGGTTATCCGGAAAAGTGTGGCAATCCGGCCAACCATTAAAAGTCGACGATTACCACCACTGGACCGGCAGGCACCGCGACGCCAAATTCGATAATATGACAGCCGATTTGGGCGTACCCCTGAAATCAGGCGATGAAACCATCGGTGTCATCGGTCTTTGCTCTTTTGACCCACAAAAGCAGTTCGGTGATAATGAAATTACGGTCCTAACACGCTTTGCCGAGCTCACATCCGTTGCCTTAGACAATGCCCACCTGCATGCCAAGATACAGCAGGAGCTTCAAGAGCGCATCCAGACTGAAAAAATATTAGATAATTCCCGCAAAACCTTTCGTACGGTTTTAGACAGCATTGATGCAACCATTTATGCCGCCGACATGCACACCCATGAAATTATTTTCATGAACAAGCACATGCAGGACAATTTCGGAGACAATCTGGTTGGACAACTCTGCTACCAGGTGTTCCGTGCTGATAACCAGCCCTGTGAGCACTGCACAAATGCGAGACTGCTGGATAAGCAGGGCAATCCGACAGGTGCAATTGTTTGGGAAGGCAAGAATCCCCTTACCGGCAAATGGTATATTAATTATGATCGGGCCATCAAATGGATTGACGGGCGCTATGTGCGCCTGCAGGTTGCCACGGATATCACAAAGCTTAAAGAGTTGGAAAATGAGCGCTTAAAATCGGAGGCCTACCTGCGCCAGGCCCAAAAGATGGAAGCCATCGGGACCCTGGCCGGCGGCATAGCCCACGACTTTAATAATATTCTTTCAGCTATTATGGGCTATACGGAATTGTCCATGCTAGACATCGTCAAAGAAACCGACGCCAAGTATAATTTAAACGAAATATACAAAGCCAGCCAGCGCGCCAAAGAAGTCGTCAAGCAGATTTTGGCCTTCAGTCGCCAGTCAGATCAGGATCGAAAGCCACTCAAAATAGATCCGATAATCAAAGAAGCCATTAAAATGCTCAACGCATCGTTGCCAGCG
The DNA here is from genome assembly GCA_030066985.1 of Desulfobacterales bacterium. Classification (NCBI taxonomy): domain Bacteria; kingdom Pseudomonadati; phylum Thermodesulfobacteriota; class Desulfobacteria; order Desulfobacterales; species Desulfobacterales bacterium. The sequence goes on along the minus strand of JASJAN010000004.1, from coordinate 139,550 downwards.
ACGATTCAAATTCGGCAATATATTGACCCCGCAGCCGGGGTTATCGAGGCCGATGCCACTGAAATCCATCAGATTATCATGAACCTGTGCACCAATGCCTACCATGCCATGAGCGAAACGGGTGGCGTGCTGGATGTTAAGGTTGAAAATATCCATCTGAGCGCCCAGAAAGCCGAGCATCTTGAATTAAATGCTGGTAAGTATTTGACGCTGGTGGTCGCCGACACAGGTAGCGGCATGGCACCCGAAGTTGCGGAAAGAATTTTTGAGCCCTATTTCACGACCAAAGAAAAAGACAAGGGAACCGGATTGGGTCTGGCGGTTGTGCATGGTATTTTAAAAAGCTACGGTGGTGCTGTTACCGTTGACAGCGAGCAGGGCAAAGGAACGGTGTTTACCGTTTATATTCCCACCGAAGCTAAAGAAGTAAAACCCGAATCGGATGCCCCTCAGATGATTCCGGTTGGAGATGAACGAATCTTATTTGTTGACGATGAACGCGCATTGGCCGAAATCGGAAAAAAATCACTTGAGCGTTTGGGTTACAGGGTTGAAACTTGCACCAGCAGTATTGAGGCACTAAAATTGTTTCAAAGTGCTTCTGATGATTTTGATTTGGTGATAACCGATATGACCATGCCGGATATGACCGGTGATCAATTGGCAGATGAGGTTATCAAGATCCGCGCTGACATACCGGTCATCATCTGCAGCGGCTACAGCGATGAAAGCCTGGCCAACCGCGCTGAGCAAGTTGGCATTAGCGCATTTTTAATGAAGCCGCTTGTCATTCAGGACCTGGCGACGACCATCAGAGACGTTCTGGAAAAAACCAAATCCAGCGATATGTCGACAGTGATCCATTAAGTTCAATTGATCCTCTTTTCATACCACTCCAATTTAGCAACCATCTCAAAGCCCACCGATTCATAAAGAGAGTGTGCGGCCGAGTTTTCGCTGTCTACTGTCAGTTCAACAACGTCAACACCTTTGGCTTTGAGGTCTGCTAACCCGTTGACCAATATCGCTTTACCCATATCCTGCCGGCGAAAGTCCGGATCCACTCCCAACATATGAATCAGGCCTTTGTTTTTTTTACTGCGTTTATTTTCTTCGCTGTTGATAAGCGTCCAGCAGTAACCAATCGGATGCTTACCACAATATGTGAGGATCACATCCTGCGGGGAACGACCCTGCATATTCAAGCGATAGGCTATCTCTTCTTCGGTATTCGGATTAAACCCCCAACTACCGGCAAAACAACGGTTTTGAATTTGAGCGAGAAGGGATGCTTCTCCTGGCGCCAATTGACGGCTGGTAATGTCGTCCTGTCGGATGGCCGGCAGCTGAAGACGGTTGATGGCCAGTCTCATTTCAACAAAATAACGGATAAAGGTAAATCCAAGTTGTGCGAGCATGTGTTTTGCGCCTGTATTGGATTCTCCGATGCAGATCTGAGCGGATTTGATACCGGCTGCTTTGATTTGCTCAAAGGCCTTGATCAGCAATGTTGATGCAATTTTTTTGCGCCGGTGATGCGGATGAACGCATCCCGCGAGCAAAGCGCGTCCGATTTCAGGCTCACGAAAAATGCTCAGACAACCAACGAGAACCCCCTTTAAGTCGGCAACCCACAAATCCCTTTGCGGTTCAAATTTGGGATGCTCCAGCTCATCTGACAGCGTTCGGGCAGATACAAAGCGTCCCTCAGGCGCCAGTCGCTCGGACTCGACATGCAGGTGTACATATCGGTTAAAATCAACATCTGAAAAATGACGTACTATTAACCTATTGTTGGGCATTATGTGAAACCCTATTGAGAACTTGTTTTGTTATCAATCTGCCAACCCGGCATCGATGCAGGGATGAACTTGCTAAACCCTTAAAACCGCTTTAAATTAAACTTTTAGGGCTAAATGATAACATAACCTTTAAAATCCATAAGGCAATTTGACCAATGTCCAAGTCGATATCATTATCCAGTGATCTTAAATACGGAGGTTTAATGTGACAGAGCCAGCTGATGTTGTTGTCGTAACCCCCCACCCGGACGATGCTGAATTCGGGGTCGCCGGGACGGTGGCCCGCTGGACCCAGCGGGCCAAGCAGGTGGTTTATGTGGTGTGTACCAACGGAAACAAAGGAACCAGTGACCCCGATTTAAAACCAGACGCGCTGGCCGAAATCCGGCAAAAGGAGCAGCAGGCGGCGGCTGAAATACTGGGTGTGAGGGAGGTCGTTTTTCTCGGAAACCCGGATCAGGGTCTTGAAGATACACCGGAGTTTCGAAAACAAATTGTACGCATGATTCGTTTGTACCGGCCTCATACGGTCGTCACCGCCGACCCATACCGCCGCTATATCTGGCACCGGGACCATCGCATCGCCGGCCAGGTCACCATTGATGCGGTTTTCCCATATGCTAGGGACCATCTGGCATATCCGGATTTGCTCGAAGAAGGTCTGCTGCCCCACAAAGTCAAGGAAATGCTGTTTTGGGCTTCGGAAGATATTAACTATGTATCCAACATCACCGATACCTTTGACCTTAAGCTGCAGGCGTTAAGGTGTCATAAAAGTCAGGTGCAGTCTAAGGCGTCAGATCTCGAAGACTGGTTGCGACAGCGCTGCAGTGATTTGGCCGAAGGTGAAGATTTTGATCTGGCCGAAGCTTTTCACCGTGAAGAGATCAGCTGGTGAAATAATGGTTTCAGGTGTTCCGCCGCAGGCGGATCAGGTGTCAGGGTTGATTAGACGGGCTGACACCTGAACACTGAAACCTGAAACCTGATTATTACATAGTCCAAAGAACGTCGCCGCAAAGATCAGGATCATGGGGTCTGGCGGAAAAAGCCTCAAACGCCAGCTTTTCTTTTCCTAATAAAGTGTGGTCGCCATGGCCCGGAAATACCTGTGTATCGTCGGGCAGGACAAAAATCTTCTGCTGCAAAGATGCGACAATTTGTTTGAAATCAGCCGGAAACCCTGTTTTACCCGGTCCGCCCGGAAACAGTGTATCTCCGGATATCAGATACCCCTCGGTGTAAAAACACAGGCTGCCCGGTGTATGTCCTGGCGTATGCAGGACTGCAAAGCGCAGATGTCCAATGGTAATGATTTCTCCATCGGCCAGCAGCATGTCCGCGGGAACCGGCAGTTTGGCAGCATCGGCGGCATGCGCCGCAATCGGAACGTTCAAAGCCGATTTTAATTCCGCCAGGGCATCGGTGTGATCCATGTGGTTGTGGGTCATCAGAATATATTGCGGATTTGAGGACTTTAATCGATCCAACACTTTGGGCGCATCACCCGGTGCATCAACAACAACGCTGTCCCCTGATTTTAGGCAGCGTACGATAAATGAATTGGTTCCAAAGACACCCAGAGCGTAACATTCAATTTGTATTGTTTCATTGTCGACGACAAGTGTCATGACGGGCCTCCTCGAAGCCGGTTTTTGTGGTGTGGATCAATTCGAATTTAGGGAAATTATAAGGTGCTTGTCAAGATATTGCAAATCGCCTATGATCTTTAAACGAATCCTTCTTACATTTTGAATCGGAGATCGGACTTGTGGGCCGCATTTTGTTTTTAGACAACTCCATTGATGAAGATGTTTACCAGCCACTCATCTACTGGGAACCGTTGCTGCTGTACCCCTTTGATTTTTTTAGGGTTTCAGCCGGCCAATGGCCCGACGGATTGGATTCCTATTCCCACATTTTGATTACGGGCTCCACAGCCAGTGTTCTGGATGATACCACCTGGATGCAAACGGAAGCCGCACTGATCAGAGACGCCGTCGTCCAGGGCAAAGTCATCTTGGGCAGCTGCTTTGGCCACCAGATGATTGCCCGATCTTTATTTGGTCTGGATGCTGTCCGGCAGCGGGAAAAACCTGAAATTGGCTGGCCGGAAATTCACATTTTAGCACCGGATGCGTTGTTGGGTGAATCCGGCCGCACCCTGCGCGGATTTGTTTTCCATTTTGATGAGGTCTGCACCGTTCCGGTCGAAAATGCCACGATCATTGCGCGTTCAGCCGACTGTGATATTCTGGCGTTTAAATTAAAAGATCAACCGGTCTGGGGGATACAGCCCCATTTTGAAATGGGCATCGTTGAAGGCATCCAGATTATCGATCGCGCGGCGGGTGCTGGAATTCCGGACAAAAAGGATTTTTTTCGCAGCGATGAAAATCGACCCCGGGATTCGGGTTGGATCATACCCTTGATGAGGCGTTTTCATGAAACGCGCCCAAACAAATGAGCCAAGGGGTGCTAAATCAATAAGATCAAAAAGGGGAGAGGGGTCATATATTCTATTATGACTCTTCTCCCCTATATTTTTGCGGTGTGTTTTTGTTTATCGCTGTCACATGTTCGATTCCAACATCCAATACCAAATACCCAATATCTAGCGTACAAGACGCTTTACATTGGGAATCTCCAGATTCGAGGCTTCTATCTGCCATTTGCCTTTGGCGTCCTGCCGGCCTCTGAGCAGTCCCTGCTGCAGCCATTGTCTGACACCGTTTTCGGTCAGATAGGTCATTTCAGCAAATTGCGTAATTGAAAAAGATTTTCCTGCGCTTGCGGATTTGGGTGTTGATATTTTCATTGGTGCGGCTGTCGTTTTAGCCGGCGCTGTGGCCTTTTTCTTTGGCGCTGCTTTTTTGGCTGAAGCCTTGGCTTTTTTCTTCGGTGCGGCTTTTTTAGCCGTTGCTTTTGCCTTTTTCTTAGTTGCAGCTGCCTTTTTTTTCGGCGCTTTTGATTTCTTCGGGTTGGCCGTCACCTTTTTCTTCTTAGCAACATCTTTTGTCTTTGATTTTTTGGAAGGTTTTTTTTGCGCTTTTTTTGCCATGTTTAAATGATCCTCCTCCGTAATGGTTAGATTGCCGATCTACCTAAATAACGTCTACACATTGCCCGATGCCTCAAATATAAGTCACATTCTATTTTTTATATGTCAAGCGGAAATGCCTTGTTTTTATAACTATTTAATATTACTTGTTTAATTTATATTAGTGCCCGCTGAACGGCCAGCATGGTGACATCATCACCACGGGCGGCGATATCAATAAAAGCAAATAAATTGGATTTGACACCCTCGATGGTTTCAGTGGCGGATTTAAAAGGTTGCGTTAGCAGGGATTGCAAACGGTCCCGGGTATAGGGTTCACCTTCCGGCGAGCATGCATCGGTCACGCCATCGGTGTAGCCGACCAGAAGATCACCCGGTTCAAGCTGAATTTCCTGGACTTTAAAGGTGATGTCGGGCATCAGCCCCACCGCCGGCCCGGTAGGTTTCAACCGGTTTTTAATATTGCGGTCATTGATGATAAACAGCGGTTCATGACCGCCGTTGATATATGAGAGGATGCCTGTCGCAGGATTCAACACACCGAAAAACAAGGTGGCAAACATGCATTCCCGGCCATGGATTTGGGCAATATAGTTATTGGTGGATGCAACCGCACCCAGGCGGGCCAGGGGGCCATTTACCGCTGGCGAAACCGTTTCGATGTTTCCCGAGGGTGATTGTATCTGTGTCGATTCAGCTCCGGTGCATTGGATGGTCTGGGCGGCAAAGACCCTGATAAGGCTGCGAAACAGTGCCATATACAAGGCCGAGCCAACACCCTTGTCGCACACATCGGCAATCACCAATCCAACATTTCCGTCCGGCAGCATGAAAACATCATAAAAATCACCGCTCACCTGGCCGGCCGGATAAAAACAGGTGGCGATTTCCCAATTGGGCAGCTCCGGAATTTGACTGGGCAAAAATTCTCGTTGAATTTCACGGCCTTTTTCCAGCTCAAACTCGATTTTTTTGACATTTTCCCATTCCCGCAATCCCTCGACCATTTTATTGAAATTGGTCGACAGCTCGCCGATTTCATCACCGGACTTGACCGGCGCCAGTTGGGTGAGGTCCCCTTTGGCCACATTGGTGGATATTTCCGAAAGGTTTTCTATCGGTCGAGCGATCTTGCGGGCAAAGTAATACCCAAGAAAACGGGAGAGCACCAATGCCATAATAAAAATGAGAACAATCCACTTGGCCTCTCTTTTCATAATGCCGGTGATACTTTCACTATTGATACCGATTTTAAGAAAGTAAGTGTTCCGGTCAGTTTCTCCGGTGACATTGACAAACAACGCATGTTCATCATCTGTGCGCACCATCAAGCCGGACTTAACAAAATGCCGCTCGAGGTTGCGGTCCAGCCTTTCTGCAAACGAGCTCTGCGACGGATTGAGGTGTAACACCTTATTGTTGTCCAGGAATACGCGATACCATAAGGTATCGTCTGCCTCTTTTGCATAAATCGCAATATCGGAAACCGCGTAAAAACTGGACGAAAGGTTGGCCAGAATTTGAAACAGTTGGTCCAGCTCGGGATTTGGTTTGCCGAGTCCCGTCCATATAAAATCTGGTACTCGGGCCGAGTCCATTAATTCAAACTGATGGTTGATTAGTTGGCTGGTGGAGCGAATAAAATGCCTGCGAGTGCCGCCCATGTAGAGCACGGAGGTAATAAAGAAAACAACCAGACCGAAAATAAAAAAATAGAAGGTGATTCTTCTGGCAACTGATGGCTTCCAGAAACGAAAATAAGATTTTAAGTGCTCTGCGGGTTTCATCGGGATTGACCTCATTAGGGTTAGGCCTGCTGTCTGTTAGCCCGTTTTCTGTTAAAATAATAAATAAAATGTCATTTCTGTCTTAACAGGCTCAATCCGTATGTGGCGGACTCAACTGGCCAACTTAAATCTGTTTGATTAATATGGATATAACACACCCGGCATTTTAAGGTAAATGAGTTTAGCTCAAAAAGATATGAAAAAATTGTATTGAATTGTATCAGTGAAGAAGGGCATCAATGCAAGGAATAAAGTGTGATTGTGGGAACAGAAATGGTATGCACGGGTCCGGTTACGGCCTGCCATGCACCACAGTCCGGAAGGGCAGACACTACAGCATCAACTGCAGACTGCCAGAGGGTTCAGAATATCGGGCACTTACCATCCGCAAGCGACAAAAGACACAAAACCGATGCATCCTGATGGGTCCGTCTGGAACAAAAGTTAGCTGCTATCTATCTTCTGCGACCCAATAAGCTACCCAGCAAACCGCCTAAAAGACCGCCGCCGCCGGTTCTGGAGCGCCCGGATGATCCCTGCAGAAACATTTCAGCCACATCATCAAGAATACTGCCATCGCCATCGCGATCCAGAATAGCGGATAGACCCGAAGAGCCGGCACCGCCCTGATCGCGCGTTTTGGTCAAAAATCCCAATATGATGGGCGCCAGCATGGGGATGATTTTCATGGCGGTGCTGCCATCTATGTTGAATTGTTTCGAAAGGGCCTGGGTGGCCTGCATCCCCGAATCGCCCAATAACCCGCCCAAGCGCGGGTCGGCATTTGGGTTCTGTACCTGGGCTGAAAAAAAATCACCAATATTATCCAGCACATCGGCGCTACCATATTTGTTTAATATATGATCAACGCGCTCCTGCCCACCATAGTTATCTTTTTGGCGCTTTAAGCCACCGAGGATCATCGGCGCGATCTGCGGCAGCATCTGTTGAACCGCATTGCTCTCAATACCCAGATTGGTCGAAAGTTGATCGGACACCTCCGGGCCCAATGATCGCATAAATTCATCCATTATTTTGTTCATTTTATGGGTTCCCTTCTTTTAAGAGGGGAGGAATGCAAATTTAACTTTCACATTCCTCCTGCCCCTTCTTTTATAATGGTCATTTTTTAAAACCTGCATTCAAACAAGTTCTGCCTGTGACATTATCAAAAAGCCACACCATGCAAGTTTATCAACCATGAAATAACATCAAGTCAGTTTTGGAATTCGCACAGTTTGACCCGGATAGATAAGATCGGGATCTTTGATGACTTCGCGATTGGCCTCGAAAATAACCGGGTATTTCATGGCATCGCCGTAGTATTGTTTGGCTATTTTAGATAGGCTGTCGCCTTTTTGGATGACATAAAATTCGGTTTCTTCCTCGGCCGGTGGTGCGGTGAAATCCGCATCATTGACCTTTTCAACACCTTTCACATTACCGGCAAGCAAAACCGCCTTTTCGCGTGTGGCACAGGTATCACAACTTCCCGCCAGATTGACCGTGCCGTCATCAAAGGCAACATTAAGATCCGTTATCTGAGTTGGAAACTCTTTGGTGAGCATCTCCCGGACCTCTTCGGCTTCGTCGCCGCCTTTAAATAGATCCATGCCGATGTTTTTAATAAATGAAAATAATCCCATGATAATACCTCCTTTTACTATCAGATGTCAGTGGTTCATAAAGTGAATAACCGTATAGCCGATATCATTGGTTGTGCAATGACCTGCGCTGGATCCGGTATGACCGGCTTAGTATGCGATCTTTGGGTCCATTTTTTGGGCTTCCTGAATCCATTTTTCGACCTGAGACCTGCTGGGCAGCTGCCGCACTAGAGCTCTTCCGGCTTTGTTGACCGCCGCCATTTTGGTATGCAGATTTTCAGCATTGCGCAACTCTTTAACGGTATCAACCCCTGATTTTTCCAGCAGCTCGGAATACTCGCTGCCGATGCCTTTGACCCGGAATAAATCGGCCATATTGACCCATTTAAGGATTGTCGATTCATTGATCCCGGTTTTTTCCGCCAGATGTTTGCGTCCCCGGGGGGTACATCCCTGATCAAGCAGTGAACCAGCTGTTTTTATAGATGCCTGAGATAATTTTTCAGCGAAAGCGGGGCCAATTCCCTCAATATCCTTGATTTTGTATGTTGCCATTAACCTCCGCCTTTCAATATAAAATGGATGGTTGCCTAAGAGTCCTTGTCGGCGGTCATCCGGAAATGGATAAACATGCCATTGTTCGATTTGCTTCTAAAGCAAATCAAAAGCCGTGCCATTTGACCCTAAATATGTCGAAACAAGGTTGGGTGCGGCTCGATAAGAAGGTTAAACATCTGAATGTGCGATGTTTATTCATCCGCTGAAATGAAAAAGGTGATTGAAATCAAACCAGAGATTCGAATATAAGGCGACAGAAGCATGGGTGGAATGGCGCAGATCCAATGCAGTACGGTGCTATATCCCCCAGGTCACATTTTAGACCGATTCGCATAACAGAGCAGTACTTTTGTCACTAATCATCTTTTCTTTGGGTTGCAAGAAATATTTAAATTTGAAACGGCGATGGGACTTTACAATCCTCAGACCGGTGACATATTTATCGCAGACAAGTCGTTTGACATTTCACCAAGGCATCAGATAGGAAGTATAGAGCACGCAGCGGAAGTGATTCGAAGATGATTACAGGGAGATCTTCATGCCCGATACGATAAACCGCAACCGTTTCATCCCTTTTCGCAAAGCTGATATCGTCGATATGTGTATCGACACATCGCAGCTGGACGAGGCAGATATCAAAGCCTTTAGAGAGCTTTGTCAAATACTTGAAGCGCTTTTTCATTTTGAATTTTACAGCCATCTTGAGAAATTGAAAACCAGCTATGCGCCCTTTAATCCCGATGCGGATACACGCAGTGTATTAAAATATTCACCCAATGAAAAAAAAGATCTTCAAAAGCAGCTGGTTGAAGAGATGACGTCTGTTTTAACGGCGGCCAATTACGAGAAAATTACCGGGCAAGATCTTCAGCAAGCGCTGGGAGAAGAATCGATATTTCAGATTCGTTTGGAAGTTGATTTTGAAGATTTCGAAGATGTGATATTTTTTCGACGGGGCGAAAGCATCAAAGAAGAGACACTGGTAAAGTATTTCGGCCTGTGGAAGAATAAATTTAAATTTACCAATTACGATCGTGTGGCCATCTATATTAAATTCAAAGAAGCCGATTATTTTGAAAAACAAAAGCGCAAGCACCTTTATTTTGAACCTGGCTCAACGGTCATCAAGCTTTTTCATAATGTCCCCAAAGCCGATCTGGAAATGCTCTTTCCAAACAGCAACGTCCGCATGAAAACCATCGACAAGATTATCATTGGCGTCCCGGCGGCTATCAGCGGAATCATTGTTTTGGTAACCAAACTGGGCGCCTCTTTGTTATTGGTAGGATCGGTCATCTCATTTTGGCTGGGATTTAAGGATGAAGAGGTCCAAATCAAACAGCAGCACCTGATTGCTCTGGGTGCTGGATTGGGCACCCTGGCAGGCTTTTTGTTCAGACAGATCAACAAATATAAAAATCGCAAAATAAAATTTATGAAAGCCCTGGCTGACAATCTGTATTTTAAGAATCTTGACAACAACGCCGGTGTATTCTACCACCTGATTGATACCGCCGAAGAAGAAGAATTCAAAGAAGCGGTACTGGCCTACTTTTTTTTGCTGACCGCCAAAGACCCCTTGAGCAAAACTGCGCTCGATCAACGCATCGAAAAATGGCTGGCGGAGCGCTGGGAATGCCATATTGATTTTGAAATCGGAGATGCCATCCAGAAATTGCAGCGCTTAAAATTAATTACAGCTGACAACGATTACCTGCGCTGTGTGCCCCTCGACAGCGCTAAACAACAGTTGGACGCCATTTGGGATAATTTTTTTGAATACAATAAGGTACACCAATAACAAGTGATCTAATACGCTACCAATATCAGCAGAGAAAAGTGAATTCATAGGTTTACCTGTTGAGCCCGTTAGCCCGTTTAGCCGGTCGGTCTTAAAAGTCATGTTTTCAAAATAACCGGCCTAACGGGCTCAACTGGCTTAACCGGCAACCGTTTGGGGGAGGATTGCCATGAGCGAATATGAAAAACTCGGCGCTTTTTATCTGGGCAAAGAATATGATATGCCGTCACGCAAACGTCAGGAAGGTCTGCTGTTGTATGATTCAAAAGATCTGACCACCCATGGGGTCATCATCGGTATGACCGGCAGCGGCAAGACCGGTCTGGGCATCGCCATTTTGGAAGAGGCGTTGATCGATCATATCCCTGTGATTGCCATCGACCCCAAAGGCGATTTGACCAACCTGGTGCTCAATTTTCCACAGCTGCGTTCAGAGGATTTCCGGCCGTGGATTAACGAGCAGGATGCGTTAAATGCCGGGTTAACACCGGACCAGTTTGCCGCCAAGCAGGCCGAGCTGTGGCGCAAGGGAATAGGCGGCTGGGGGCAGGCACCTGAACGGATCGCCCGTTTGCAGTCGGCAGCCGACGTGGCTGTTTATACACCGGGAAGCAGCGCCGGTCTGCCGGTCTGCGTGCTGCGCGGCTTTGCCCCGCCACCGCCCGCTATCGCGCAGGATCTGGATTTGCTGCGCGAGCGGATCCAGACCACCGCGACCAGCCTGCTGGCGCTGCTGGGCATCGAAGCAGACCCGATCACCAGTCGTGAACATATTTTAATATCCAATATTCTTGAATCCGCCTGGGCGGCGGCCCGCGCGCTTGACCTGGCCGGTCTGATTCGCGCCATTCAATCTCCCGGGTTCGAGCGCATTGGTGTCATGGACCTGGATTCTTTTTATCCGGCCAAAGATCGATTTCAGCTTGCCATGCGCCTAAACAACCTGCTGGCTGCTCCCGGTTTTGAAGCCTGGCTTGAAGGCGAACCGCTGAACATCAACCGCATGCTTTACACCGACAACGGCAAGCCAAAAGCGTCCATTTTCACCATCAGCCACCTTTCGGATGCCGAGCGCATGTTCTTTGTCTCCATGCTGCTCAATGAAATACTTGCCTGGATGCGCACCCAGGCCGGCACATCCAGCCTGCGCGCGATTTTGTATATGGATGAGATTTTTGGGTACTTTCCGCCGGTCAAAAATCCGCCTTCAAAAGCCCCTTTGTTAACGCTGATGAAACAGGCCCGGGCCTTTGGCCTGGGTGTGGTCCTCTCCACCCAAAATCCGGTTGACCTGGATTATAAGGGATTATCCAATACCGGATCATGGTTTATCGGGCGTTTACAGACCGAGCGGGACAAAGAGCGGGTTCTGGCAGGGCTCGAGGGGGCAGCAGCCGGTACCGGATTTGATCGTGGCCGTATGGAAGAGGTCCTGGCCGGGCTGGGCAAGCGCGTCTTTTTGCTCAACAATGTTCATGAAAATGCACCGGTAACCTTTGAAACCCGCTGGGTGCTTTCCTATCTGCGCGGCCCTCTTACCCGTGAGCAGATCAAAAAATTAACGGCATCCCAAAAATTACAGCAGGCAGCGGTGGCCGCACCGGTGCAGGCGGCTGCGGCGACCGCATTGCCGACAGCAACTGCCGCTCAAGCCGCAAGCGATGCCACGCCTTCAGGCGTTTCCGAGCCGCCGGTGGTCGCACCGGAGATCAATGTGATGTATCTGGCTGCGTCCGGAGCCGGTCAGGGATTGATGTATTATCCGGCAGTCGCCGGCTGGCTGGATGTGCATTATTCTTCTGCCAGATATAAGGCTGATTCTACCGAGAGTGTTGCCGTTTCTGCCATGCTTGAAGAGGGGCCCGTGCCCCTGGATTGGGATCAGGCTGAAGAAATCGGGCTGGCCTCCGATGAGATTCAAGTCTCGCCTTTGCCCGGTGCAGGATTTGCAGAATTGCCCTCTAAAGCCCGCAAGGCCAAATCTTACAGCAAATGGAACAAAGACCTGTTGCGCTGGGTGCGGCAAAATCGTTCGCTGACGCTATACCGCTCGAAACAATTCAAATTAACCAGCCATCCTGACGAATCGAAAAGTGATTTTCTCTCCCGCCTCAATCAGGCCGCCCGTGAAAAGCGTGATCTGGAAGTCGAAAAGCTGCGCCGTAAATACAGCTCCAAATTCGATACGCTGCAACGGCGCTTAATGCGGGCTGAGCAGGCTTTGCAGCGGGAACAGGAGCAGGCCAAATCCAAAAAAATGGAAACCATGGTCTCTTTTGGGACCGCCATTCTGGGCGCTTTTTTGGGCCGCAAAACCGTCAGCACCCGATCCGCGACACGCTTCGGCACTGCTGTGAAGTCCGCCGGCCGGATGCGCAAAGAGCGCATGGATGTCGCCCGGGCCCAGGAAACCGCCGCTGCGGTCAAACAGGAGATGGCCGAACTCGACCAGCGCCTGCAAAGCGATATTGATAGTCTAGAAGCCAGCTATGACCCGGCTGCTGCACAATTGGAAGAGGTCTTGATCAAACCGAAAAGCACCAATATTACGCTCGAGGCCTTCGGTTTAACCTGGATGCCCTATCGTAAGGGGGCTGATGGTAAGCTTTCACCAGACTGGCAGTAGGTCTGTTCGGTACTTAAATTTTCAATTCGTCCTCGTTCTAGCGCCTTACCTCTGGGCTGGTTGTGTGCAATGTTTATCTGGTTGAGCCCGTTACCCGTTTGCCCGTTGAGCCTGTTAAAAGATTTAGATAGAAATCCTTTCTCAATAAGGCAACCGGCTAACGGGAAACCGGCCAACCGGCGAACCTATTTTTACTCCCTTGCAAAAATCCCCCATTGAATATACACCTTAGCTTCTTTTTTCCCTATTCGGACTTTTATTAAAGACAATAAATGAACGATCGCACCACTCATAGCCAACCCCATAGACCCTACCGGCAGGTATTGCGGATCAGTTTGCCGCTGGTCATCAGCATGTCTTCGACCATGATCATGGAGTTTACCGACCGGGTTTTTCTGGCCAATTATTCTCTGGATGCCATTGCGGCAGCGCTTCCGGCCGGCATTGCCGCCTTTTTATTTATTTCTATTTTTTTGGGTACCGCCCAGTACCTAAACGTCTTTGTGGCCCAGTATGTCGGATCGGGCCGATCGCAGCGTGTCGGCGCAGCCCTGTGGCAAGGGATATATTTTTCGATTCTTTCTGCAATTTTAATGGTCGGTCTGAGCTATTTAGCCCAGCCGCTGTTTGCTTTCGGGGGGCACCCGCCTGAGGTGCAGGTGCTGGAGGCGATTTATTTCAAGGTTCTGTGCTTGGGATCGGGGATCTATATTTGGGGGACCGCCCTGTCGTGTTTTTTTAGCGGACGGGGCCAGACGCGTTTGGTGATGGTCATCACGCTGATTGGCACCCTTTTCAATATTCCCTTGGACTACGCTCTGATTAATGGCATCTGGTTTTTCCCGCAATGGGGGATCTTTGGTGCCGGTATTGCCACGGTGATGTCCTGGTCGCTGGTCAGTTTAATCTTTGCCTTTATGGTGTTTACACAAAAAAATGATCGGGTGTTTAAGGTCTTAAGCCACCGCGCCTTTGATGCCAATCTTTTCGGGCGTCTGATGCGTTACGGCATCCCCAGTGCCATTCAGTTTAGTCTGGATATTTTTGCGTTTACCTTCTTTATTTTTATGGTCGGACGGATCGGCAAGCTCGAGCTGGCCGCCACCAATGTGGTCTTTTCAATTAACTCGCTGGCCTTTATGCCGTTGATGGGTTTTTCGCTGGGAACCAGCACTCTGGTGGGGCAGGCCCTGGGTCGCAATCAGGTCCCTGAGGCCATTGCCGCCACCAGGGCCACGATTCACATCGTGCTGGTTTACATCTCGCTGCTATTTGTTTTTTTCCTGGTGTTTCCGGGGCCGCTGCTCGAGCTTTTTAGGCCCCAGGACGCGGCGTCTGAAAACTTTGCGGCCATCAGCGACATCGGGACCGTGCTGCTGCGATTTGTCTCCGCTTATATATTTTTTGATGCCCTCTATATGGTCTGTATCGGTGTGCTCAAAGGCGCCGGTGACACGCGTTTTATCATGTTAAGCATCGGCATTCTGTCTGTGGTGGTTATGATCCTGCCTCTGGTTATTGGTGTGCACATCTTTGGTGCCGGGCTCTATTTTGCCTGGAGCTGCGCCACCGGTTTTGTTTTTACCCTTTTTATCACCTCTTATTGGCGTTACCGTCAGGGCCGCTGGAAAGATGTGCGCGTGATCGAGCATGTACCTGAAACTTAATGTCTCATTGAGTACCCCAAGACCGGTAGATTGAAATTAGTGGAAATTAACAATTCGCTCTTTTCCATTTTTCTTTTGACAGGGAAATTTCCTTTTCTTAAAATACTCGCGAGTAACACCTTTCCAATGCGTATTGTTCTGTTATATGCTGTGTCCTGAAACAACATTGGTGTACAATTGACTATCGGTTAGGATCAGTCGGTCCAGAATAGTTAATTCAATTATCGATCAGGTGAATACGAAATGAGAACGCTTCACGTTATCAGTATCGTCTTGGCCACCCTTGTTTGTGTGTTGTATATAGAAAGTCGTTCGGTTTCATATGCCCAAGAGACTTCGGCACCACAGGAAGCAAATTTGCAATTTCAGTGGGCGTTCGGCGCACTGAAAAAAGCCAATGGATCCAAATTTGAAGCTGTTACAAAAGACACGGTTTTAAAAACTGGCGACCAGATCAAATTTTTTTTGAGTGTCAATCAGAACAGTTTTGTCTATCTCATCTACCGCAGCTCACAGGGTGAGCTCAGTGTATTGTTTCCCCAGCGATTTCAATTACAGAGCGCTGAATATACCCTGGCGGGTCATCATTATATCCCTAAAGATGATCAATGGTTTGAACTGGACGCCCACACTGGAGAAGAACGCTTCTATCTGCTGGCTTCCATCAAGCGCCTGGTCGATTTGGAGGCGCTGATCAACGAATATGAAAGTGCCGATAAGGCCAAAAAACCACCTCTGGCAAAAAAGATCCTGGCCGAAATTCGTAGACTCAGGAAACAACATCTGAAATTTAAAACCTATGCCGAGCGGCCGGTGAACATTATCGGAAATTTGCGAGGAACTGAAAAGGCTGAAACTGTAAAGACGCACGACATTGCGAAATATGCCGTTGAGATTTCAGCTGACACGTTTTTTAGCAGGACCTTCACGATTGACCACAAGTAAATCGCGCAACATACGCACACCACTGGTCTTAATCTTAGGCGCATTCATTGCGGCCCATCTCTGTTTTTGGCTGTTGCCAAATGTCTTTGAAATCTGGAATTCCCAAACCGTCGATCAACTCTTCATTCTGCGCTCCAGGTCAGAAGCCCTTCGCCCGGCCTATGATAATACCGTGGTGCATGTAGATTTTAACAACACCAGTATCGAGCGGCTCAAAAACCTGTATTTGAATCGGCGCCATTTTGCCGAGCTGGTTCGCAATCTAAAATCCATGCAGGTGTCGGCCCAGGTTTATGATTTCATTTTTGCAGCCAAAATTAATGAACAAGACGATCAAGAACTGATTGAGGCGGTCAAAGTTGCCGACAACGCCTATTTCGGTCTGGCACTGGAATTGCGCAAACCCGGTGAACGGGGTAGCCCCAAAAAGATGGCATCAAAGGGCAGAAGCTACCTGATTCAAACCCAATGGAATGTGGGAGCAGATACTGCCGGTGGCAGGCTTTACATGGGCGATAATCCTCTGACGACCTATGCTGAACTGGCCCATGCTTCCCGCGGTCTGGGGTCATTGAGCGTTAAATTTGACCCGGATGGCGTCCTGCGCCGGGTTCCATTGCTGGTGCGATATGAAGATGCGTTTTATCCGCTCTTGCCGCTGCTGGTGGCCTGCGATTATCTTCAGGTGCCGCCGGGAAAAATTCTGGTCAAACCCGGCCGATCGATTATCTTAAAGGATGCCAAACGGCCGGGCGCTGCGCCGCGGGATATTCACATTCCCATAGATCGCCAGGGAGATATGATTGTTAACTTCATCGGCCCCTGGGAGCGCATGGATCATTACAATTTTGCTGACATATTGCGCGCCTCCGATGATCGAGATGAGCTGGAAATCTGGGCTGAAGAGCTCAAAGGCAAGATCGTCGTTATATCAGACGTATCAACCGGATCAACGGATGTGGGTCCGGTGCCGACCGATACGAGCTACCCTTTAAGCGGGGTGCATGCCAATGTTATTCACAACATTCTGACTGAATCATTTTTTAAAGCGCTTTCGGATCGGCAAATGCTGCTCATCGAAGCCCTGCTGATGGCAGTGCTCTTTTTACTGTGCGTTCGTTTTTCTTCGCTTGCAATTTCTTTGGGCACGGGTTTGGTAGCGCTTGCTTACATTGCCATAGTGATGGTCAGTTTTTTTTACGCGCAGGTGATTTTGAATATTGTGCGGCCCGTGCTGATGATCGGTTTTGCGGTGATTGCCGTCGTCGTTTATCGCTATATTGTGGAAGAAAAAGAAAAGATGGAAAGCTTACACCAGCGGGACTTTATTCGCGACACATTTGGTCGCTATCTGAGCAATGAGGTGGTCGAGTCGCTATTGGGTTCTCCCGAAGGCCTCAAAATGAGCGGCGAAAACCGTGAGGTCACTTTTTTGGTATCGGATTTGAGGGGATTTACCGCCCTGACTTCCCGGCTTTCCCCCCACCAGGTGATTGAAATCATGAACCGCTATTTTGAGGTTATGGTGGATGTGATGGCGCGCTATCAGGGAACGGTGAATGAATTTTTGGGTGACGGCATTCTCGCTTTTTTCGGTGCGCCTCTGAATGCCGACGATGACCCCGAGCGGGCAGTGGCTTGTGCCATTGAGATGCAAAATGCGCTGCTGGCGGTCAATGCCGAACAACGCCGGCTCAAGCTGCCGGAGCTGGCAATGGGCATTGGTATCAACACCGGTGAGGTGGTGGTGGGTAACATTGGCTCGGAACGCCGGGCCTCTTATGGTGCTGTGGGCACGCCCATCAATGCTGCCTATCGCATTGAATCGTTTACTGTTGGCGGCCAGATCCTCATCAGCCCGACCACCCATGACCGGATCCGGACCGAGCTGCAAATTGAGGGCACCAAAGAGGTCAAATTCAAAGGCCTCGATGCACCGGTTACGCTCTACGATGTCATCGGCATCGGTGAGCCCTACCAGGTTTCTTTGCCGCCAAAAAAGACGGCTCCCCTCACACCTCTGAATTCACCGTTGGCCATTGAATGTTTTCTACTCGAAGGTAAAACCGTTTCCGACACAGGGATTGCCGGCCGGTTGACCCACCTGGGAGAAGATTCAGCCCGAGTGGTTTTAGACCAACAGCTGGCCGCCTACACTAATTTGAGAATTGTGTTGTCCGCTCCCGAAACCAGCGAACTGTCTGAATGGTACGCAAAAGTTTTGCCACCTGATAAATCACCGGTCACGGCAACTGGCGCACATCTGCGACTGCAATTTACCGCGATGCCCGAAGATACGCAGGCGTACTTGGGTTCAAAGGTTCAGGGTTCAAAGATGCAAGATTCAAAAAGTTGACAGTATTATAAGAATACTAACAATCTATCGGTGAGTGCGTTACCGGCAGTCCATCGGAGACGGCCCTATCCCGTTTTGAGGGGGCCTTCGGCTGGCCTAACGTGCTCAAGGCTCAACCTGAAACCTATGCTTGCCTATATTACGCGCCGGTCATTGTTGCTGATATTTGTACTGTTCGGGGTATCCGTATTGATTTTTGGCATTTTGATGACCTTCAGCCCCGAACGCAGAGCGGCCACCTTCGTCACTTCACCTCAGCAAGCCAAAGACATTCCCCGGATTATTAAGCAATTCGGTCTGGATGATCCATTTCACATCCAATACGTGCGCTGGATAAAAGAGGTTTTTAAGGGCAACCTGGGTTGGTCACTTGTGGCCAGCCGGCCTGTGTCCGAGGCCTTCTGGAATTATTTTCCCGTTACGCTAGAGATGAATTTACTTGCCGCTCCGATAGTGATCATTTTCGGCATCTGGCTGGGGACCTTGTCCGGTATTCATCGCGATACGTGGATCGATCATAGCACCCGCATTATGGCCATTATTGGCTGGTCATTGCCGACCTTTCTTTTCGCACTGGTATTGCTGATGGTTTTTTACGGCTATTTTCAGATTTTTTCGCCGGGGGTCATCAGCGATCAGCTGACCATGTTCATCCTGGACAATCCCGACTCATTCAAGCGTTACACCGGTTTGTACACAGTTGATGGGATTTTAAACGGGCGCTTGGATATTACCCTAAATGCCCTGTCGCATCTGGTTTTGCCCGTGCTCACTTATGTGATCGTTGTGGTAGCCTTAAATATGCGGGTGATGCGCTCGGGCATGATTGAAGAACTCTCCAAAGAATATGTGATTACGGCCATCGCCAAGGGCGCAGACAAGAAAACGGTTTATATCAAACACGCCCGGCGCAATGCCCTGTTGCCGGTTATCACGGTGGCCGGTCAGTTGGTGGCCTATTCAATGGAAGGCAGTGTGGCTGTTGAAGTGGTTTTTAACCGCCACGGAATCGGCTGGTGGCTGGCAGAGTCCGCCGTCCAACTCGATATACCGGTATTGATGTGCATTTGCCTGTTTATGGCCGTCGTATTTGTGATCACCAATCTGACGCTGGATATATTGTATGCGTATATCGATCCCAGAATCAGACTGAACTAAAAGAGGTCTTTAAAATGCATCTAATGCCCAATGGCTGTGTTAAAAACCGATTCAAAATGCTCGAATACTATCGTGTATGCTCCACTTTTGAATCGGTTTTCGCCTTGCCCTTGGACATGATCTGCTATTTTTAAGACCTCTTTAAATTTCATATCTTAAAAAGATCTGATAGCTATTTTTTATCACAATCATCGCTGAGATCACGATGACGAATTGGATATCGTATTATTTAAATTAAAATTATCTAACAAATGTAGAGATTTTGTACATGACCGACCAACATCCCAGACTGCGTGAGCTTAAATTTACACTGCATCGCATTTTTAGAAATCCTTCAGCAGTGATCGGGTTCATTTTGGTCCTGTTTTTTTTGGCGGTAGCGGTGCTGGCACCTGTCATCGCCCCGCCGAAATACGCCCACAATCCGTATTTGATGCCGCACAAAGGTTTTTCACCGACCCCCAAACCGCCCAGCAAATCCCATATCTTCGGCACAGCCTCTGGTCAGTATGATATTTTTTATGGTGTGGTCTGGGGCACCCGTACGGCATTTAAAATTGGGCTTTTTGTGGTGGGCTTTGCCGCGCTGGTGGGAATCGCTTTAGGGGCTATCTCCGGATATTATGGCGGTGTCGTTGATGAGGTGCTCATGCGGATCACCGATATCATGTGGGCCATACCCACTTTGGTGCTGGCCATGACAATTGTAGTGGCCTTTGGGCGGGGGCTCGACAAAATTATGATTGCGCTGGCACTGGTGGGCTGGCGCTGGTATGTGCGCGTGATTCGCTCTGAGATTCTAACACTGCGGGACCAGGATTTCGTTCAGGCGGCCAAAATCATGGGCGTATCGGATCTAAAGATAATTTTACGCCACATTCTGCCGAATGCCATTTATCCAGCTTTGATCATGGCGACCATGGACATGGGTTCGATGGTGATTACCGCTTCCTTTATGAGTTTTGTGGGTCTGGGCGCGCCCAAAGGGTATGCTGATTGGGGACAAATGGTGGCGCTGGCGCGCAACTATATTGTCGGCCCTCCCGATGATCCCCTGAAATTTTGGTATACGATTGTGATCCCCGGTGGCTGCATCGTTCTTTTTGTTCTGGGCTGGAACTTGATCGGCGATGCTTTGCGTGACGCCTTCGACCCGAAACTGAGAAGAAGGTAGTTTGATGTTTTCACCGCAGAGACGCAGAGATCGCAAAGAGTAAATTTTTTTCATTTGTCGCTGAGACGCCGACAAATGAAAATCCTCAGCCGCTGCGCGGCAGGATTAATTTTAAATAATTTAAACATTATTAGGGCTTAAGTTTATTTCTTTTCGCCCTCTCAGCGAAAAGAAATAAGATAAAAACCTTTGCGCCCTCTGCGTCTCTGCGGTGAGAAAAAAGAGCACTCATAATGGCGAAATTGTTAGAGACTGAAAATCTGGTGACCAACTTCTACACCTATGAGGGTGTGGTCAAAGCGCTTAACAAAGTGAGCCTGGTGGTGGATCATGGTGCCACCTTTGGGCTGGTAGGTGAATCCGGCTGCGGTAAAAGTGTCACGGTGCGCTCCATCATGCGCATTGTGCCGGAGCCGGGACGCATTGAAGGCGGCAAGGTCATTGTCTATTTAGATGAAAAACGACAAGCAGCGGGCATGGATCTGCTGGCGCAATCTGAGGCCTTTATGGAAAGCTTGCGCGGGGATCGGATTTCCATGATCTTTCAAGAGCCCAATGCGGCCCTGAACCCCACCATGAGCATTGGGGATCAGGTGGCTGAAAGCTTTTTATTTCATCAAAAACAGAAATTGTGCGCAACCGTCCTCAATGAGCTTGAATCAGCTGATTGTCGCACCTTTCCACCGCTTAAACAATATTTAAAGGCTGTTTATGGTTTTGCTACCCGGCAGCCGGATGGCCTGCTGCTTCAGCTGCTGGCACGGATTCCAATAATACAACGCTGGCAGAGTCATCTGAAGAAAGAAGCCAGACAGCGCGCGGTTGGAATTATGGCCAAACTGGGTCTGTCCAATCCCGAACAGATTGCAGATCAATATCCCCATAATCTATCCGGCGGCATGAAGCAGCGTATCGTTATTGCTATCGCGCTGGCCTGCAACCCTGTATTGCTTATAGCCGATGAGGCCACTTCCAATCTGGACGTGACCATTCAAGCCCAGATCCTGGAGCTTCTGCGACAGCTAAAACATGAAGTGATTTCCTCTATTTTACTGATCACCCATGACCTGGGTGTGGTGGCCGAAACCTGTGATCGGGTCGGTGTCATGTATGCCGGCAATTTGTGTGAAGTGGCCGATGTCAAAGACCTTTTCCAGCGACCGTTGCACCCATATAGCCGGGCATTGCTGGATGCGGTCCCCAAATTTTCTATGGAAGATGGCCTGAAAAGCATTGACGGCCATGTGCCCAATTTGGTGATGCCGCCGGGCGGCTGCCGGTTCCACCCCCGCTGCCCGCACGCGATGGCGGTTTGCCAGGAGGCTTTTCCCGAAATGACCGAGATTGGAAAAAATCACCTGGTGGCCTGCTATTGGGCCGCAGCGGAAAAGTGACTCACCGCAGAGACGCAGAGATCGCAGAGGATAGTTTCTTTGCCTTGTCGCTGAGACGCCGACAAGGCAAAACATCTCAATCCTGCGGATTATAAAAAACTGATTTTGAACCTAATTTCTTTTAAGTACCGGTTAACTAATGTGGTTTATATCATATACGATATATGCGACAGCAGATTGTTTTTTGCTTTTCGTCCTCTCAACGAAAAGCAAAATTAAAAAAAACTCTCTGCGAACTCTGCGCCTTGAGCGAAGCGGGCGGTGAATAACAGAATAATGGAAAAAATACTCGAGTTGAAAAATCTGAAAAAGCACTATGCCATTCAAGGGGGTGTACTGCGTAGGGAAATTGGTGCTGTCAGGGCGCTGGATGGCATCGATTTGGCTATCTACCGCGGAGAATGTCTGGGGGTGGTGGGCGAATCGGGCTGCGGCAAAACCACTGCCGGAAAGGCCATAGTGCGTCTCTTCAAGCCCACCGACGGCCATATCTATTACACCCCCGCCGATGCGGCATCCAAAGGGACAGCCGACCTGGCGCGCATAAACAGGTCCCGTATTAAAAAACTGGGCCTGCGCAGCAAATTTCAGATGGTTTTCCAGGACCCAACCACCTCCCTGGATCCGCGCATGTTGGTCAAACATATCGTTGCCGAGCCCATTAAAACATTGCAACGCATGGGCGGTCGCGAACTTGAAGACCGGGTGCTGACTCTACTCGAGCAGGTGGGGTTAACCCGCGATCACCTGCTGCGCTACCCACATGAATTTTCCGGGGGACAGAGGCAACGAATTGCCGTTGCCCGGGCAATTGCCACGGACCCGGAGTTTATCGTGCTCGATGAACCCACCTCAGCCCTGGACGTATCGGTGCAGTCTCAGATTCTTAATCTGTTAAAATCTTTGCAACAAAGGTTGCAATTGACCTATATGTTTGTCACCCATCATCTTCTGGTGGTCAAATACATCAGTGACCGGGTGGCGGTAATGTATTTGGGTAAAATCATGGAACTGGCCGATACCGGTGTGATTTTTTCCAGACCCTTGCATCCGTATACGCATGCCCTGCTGTCAGCGATCCCGATACCAGATGTTGCCCCCCCACAGCAACGCATTGTATTGAGCGGCGATGTGCCCGATCCTGCCAGCCCGCCGGCAGGATGCCGTTTTCATACCCGTTGCCCGTTTGTCATTGATCATTGCCGGGCAGAAGAGCCAACACTTGAAGCGGCTGCAAGCGGCCATCGGGTTGCCTGCCATCGACAGCATGAAATGACCCGACTGATTGCCGATACTTTTGGTAATCCTTGACTCAAAAACCGGATTACTGATACGAATAAATGGACGGCTGCTGCATAACTATCCATCCTCCTTTTTGACAGGACTTCAAATGCAATTCACAAAACACAACCCCTTCTCATATCCTGGGAACGGGTTTTTTAGCGGCGGTCATCAGGTTGTCAGACAAAACCTTAATTTAGCGAAAAGAGGTTGCTCGTGAAAGCATAATAGCTTTTCACCCTAAGATTGCTTATAGGAGACCTTTATATGGTGACGGTTAAAAGTTCAGCCAGCACGGCTGAGAAAATAGGCGTCATTGTTGTCGACATGCAGGGCGATTTTACCACATACAAAAACGGCTCCCTTGCGGCCGATGGAACAGACCAGGCGTTTGTTGAAAAAGTGGCGAAAACCACACAGATGCTCAAAGAAAAAGGGTATCCGATTTTTGCCACCCAGGACTGGCACCCGCCCGAGCATGTATCTTTTTATTCGAATCATGCCGGCAAAAAGCCATTCGAGACCATCCAGCTCGAAGGTCGCACCCAGGTGCTGTGGCCACCGCATTGCGTTCAGAAAACCCCAAACGCGGAAGTTCTGTTGGATCAGAATCTGTTTGTGGCGATTGTCAAAAAAGGAAAAGATAAACGCTACGACAGCTATTCCGGCTTCAAGGATGACGGCGGTGCTGAAACAGAGATGGATCAGATTTTAAAGCAAAACGGTATCCAGGAGCTGATTATCTACGGCATTGCCACCGATTATTGTGTAAAACTTACCGCCCTTGATGCCGTCGACGCCGGGTATAAAGTGACGGTGGTTGAGGGTTTGTCCAAAGGCGTGGCAGCGGATACCACGGCAGTAGCCTTAGAAGAAATGAAGGCCAAAGACATTTCCCTGCTTAAAGAGATACAATAGGCGCCGCCAATCAAACCGGCGATGACCATGAGAGCTAAATCAAATTGGGATGCCCGTGGTTTTCCAGCATCCCGGCTGGAATGTAGTTTTAAATATGGGGGATCATGAATCAAGCCATTGCGATTATCGGAATCGGAGAAATGGGGGGCGTTTTTGCCCGAGGGTTATTGCGCTGCGGATATCCAGTCTATCCGATAAACCGGTCCGTGAGCATTGCCGATGTGGCCCCCAAAATACCAGACCCGGTATTGGTTCTGGTGGCGGTAGCCGAAAAGGATTTGGATGATGTCCTGGTCGCTGTACCCGAAAGTTGGCGCGGCCGTATGGGGCTTTTACAAAACGAGCTTCTGCCGGACGACTGGCAAAGGCACCATATCAGCAACCCCACGGTAATATCAGTCTGGTTTGAAAAGAAAAAAGGACAGGCTGTCAAGGTCCTGATGCCTTCTGTGATTTATGGCCCCCAGGCAGATATGATCAAAATATCTCTGGATAGCCTCGGCATACCCAGCCGCCGTCTGGCCAATGAGCAAGACTTGTTGTTGCAGCTGGTCTTAAAGAACTTGTTTGTTTTGACAATAAATATCGCCGGGCTGAAAACCGGCGGAACAGTGACGCATCTGTGGGACAAAAACAACGAACTGGCCCGCAATGTCGCTGTGGAAGTCATCGAGCTACAGGAGTGGCTGGTGCAATTGGATTTGCCCCGTGAGCGCCTGCTTGCGGATTTGGAAAAAGCCATCCAAGCAGATCCTAATCATAAATGCATCGGCCGCTCGGCCCCGGCGCGATGTGATCGTGCGATTCAAATGGCTGATAAAGCCGGGCTGGCCGCGCAGGCCATCAGGGAAATTCATGCAAGTCTAACTATTTAAAATACATATAAATTCTTAACCGTGGTTTGGCAACGGTTTGAATTTGCCCTTACCGCATATTGACAGACGAACTGACGATTTTTGTTCAGCGTCGTTCCCGCCAAAGAAGAGCCCTATTCTAAATAACGAATATTATTTAAAAAAATTTTACAATCAATATCTGGTACGCATCTTGCCTGTTCAAATCCTGGCAATTATTTTCGTATACAGGAATATAGCTTATCTTTTTCCACTAAACGGCCGATATTATAATATATAGAACCTAAATAAGGCATGAGAAGATGATGCAGCATCAAGGAACGCAAAAACGCAATAAATCTACCGGGCAACCCGTGAAAATGGACGCGCCTTTAATGGATAAACACCCGACAACCAAAGAATTAACGGACAGAATCAAAGCGCTCGAAGAAGAATTGCAGCAGCGGATCAAAACAGAAGCGGAGCTTCGCGAGTTGGAGCAGCAGTATAAGCTTATGTTTAATAAAGCCCGGGATGCCATTTTCATCATTCAGGACAACCTGATTCGATTTGCCAATCGACGCGCGAAAACGGTTCTGGGCTACAGCGATGAGGAGTTATCCACCACAGCAATTGCCGAGCTCATTCACCCTAAAGACAAAGCTCTGGTGCTTGAGCGTCATCAGAAAAAATTAAAAGGTGGAAAAGTCCCGGTCACCCATTCTTTCAGGGTTATCAGCAAAAAGGGCAGGCAAATATGGGTGGAGCACACTGCGGTGCGGATTCTCTGGAAAGGGCAGCCAGCCACTTTAAATTTTGTCCGCAATATTACCCAAAAAAGAAAACTGGACGCTCAGCTCCAGTTTACGGCCCGCCTGGAAGCCATCGGCACTCTGGCAGGCGGGATTGCGCATGCATTTAACAACCTTTTGATGGGTATCCAGGGGCACGCATCATTGCTGCTGATGGATATCGACGCTAAGCATCCCCATTACGAGGATTTAACAAAAATCGAAACCGCCGTTGAGGAAGGCGCTGAACTCACCCAGCAGTTGATGGGTTATGCGCGCAAGGGAAGGTATCGCTCCAGAGCAATTGCGATCAACGAAATTATTGAAAAGACCTCTCACACATTTCAAAAAATGAAAAAGGAAATCACTATCTACAAAGATTTTACCCAGCGGCCGCATACCATTGAAGCCGACCAGGGCCAGATAGAACATATGCTGTTAAATCTTTATATTAATGCAGCAGACGCAATGCCGGATGGGGGGGATATACTTCTTAAAACCAAAAATGTGACCCACCGGGATATCAAAAGCCATCTTTATGAGCCGAAACCGGGGAAATACCTTAAGATCACGGTTTCGGACAAAGGCATGGGGATCGACAAAAAAATTCAGCACCGGATCTTTGATCCCTTTTTTACAACCAAAAAAACCGGCAAAGGCACCGGTCTTGGATTGGCATCGGTTTATGGGATCGTAAAGAGCCACGATGGTTATATTAATGTGGAGTCCCAAAAAGGGCGCGGCACCGCATTTTATATATATCTACCGGCTGGGGTTCAAAAGAAATCAAAGAGATAAAAATGCTTGCAGCTAACTCTAAATTAAACCTGGTTCGGATTGGCAGTCACATTACCATCAGCAGTCTTAAAGAGATCGGTAATGGTTTGCTGGCATCTTTTCACGGTATCATCGGTGAGATTGATTTAGCCCATCATGAATCGCCCATGATAGACAGCATCGATGCGCGGCTGCTGACGCTGATCCTGGGTGAAGAATACATAGGAAACACGCTGGGGATTACCGATGCGGATCTCAAAATAGATGATGACGATGAATTTTATAACTCCATTCTCGGCGGGAAAAATCCCAATAATGATGTTGCGGTTGTTTCAACCAAAAAACTAACACCCGACCATATCGGTTCCGAGGCAGAAATCGACCTGCTGATTGATCGCACCACCAAAGTGGCCCTGCACGAAGTCGGTCATAATTTTGGATTGACCGATCACGCATCCTTTAGGCCGGCGCCGGATGGATCCTTATGTCCTATGAGTAGAGGCGAGTTTAATAAGTTTGGGTATCGGGGCTATGTGCGGGCGATTGTGGATGGTCGCGGTCTTCGTTTTTGTGATGAATGCAGACTTTTTTTACAATCGGTCTATGGCTGGAAAGACTCGCAAAAGGATATTGTAAAAGACAGGCTCACCTCAAGTTTCAATTAAAAGCCATTTTAAAAAGGAAACATCTGGAAAATCGTTCCAAAATGCTTACCCTATAATTTATTCAATATATATCACAAAGGCCCATCACTTAATTCGTTGAACTTATGATCGTGATTGGGTTCACCCGCAACAATTGGGAACCGCGTACCTGCTATTTGCCGCTCGTGGCGATCATATCCAAGCTGGCCGGCGCTTGTAGCCACAACAACTCTGGAGGATGGGTCCATGCCTGAAGAAAATAATGCCAAAAAAGCGGTCTTTGAAGACTGCATTGAAGAATGCTACTTAGCAAGCAAACTGTGTTATGAAAAATCAGATGGCACCCCGGTTTGCCCGTTCGATTTTGAAAAATGTGCGGATGACTGTCGCAGACGGTTTCTAGCCTAAGTGCGATGCCACCGGTGGGACCTTATGCTCACCCTATGCACAAAGAGCAAGGGGGTCGAACTTTAACCATCTGCTTCTATCCATTATTTTATGACCTGGTACAAGGAGAAAAGCAGCCATGCAGAATCCCAATGATTCCCAAAATTCAGTTGACCCCGTCGATCCGGCATCCGGCGTTCAATTACTGACCCGGCAGATTGAAGCCGCAGAGCAGATGTTGCTGAATCAACCCATTCAATCAAAAGAATACGCTGCCTGGAATGATCAGACAAGGGCGCATTTGATCCGGGTTTATGGTGAGCGTTCACCCAATATTGACACCATTACCGAGTCGGTCGGCACCGCTCCGGCGTGGTTGTTTATGCCCGATGATGTTGCCGAGCAATACGTGACCTCCGGTCTTGAAGAAAAAATTCAAAGACTCAAGGGCTGTGTGGTGGCCTTAAAGCGCAAGGCCAAGCAAACCGCTTAAAATTGTCGATGGTTATCAATCAAGTCCCGCATGCCGCCAAAAGCAAAATTTTGCACCAGCTCATTTGTGAAGAAATCATGGGGAAAGCCCAGTTCAATCCGGCTGACATCGTTGAGTCTTTGCAGGTGTTCTTCGTCAAGAGAGAACTCTACGCAGGCCAGATTGTCTTTTAACTGGGACAAACGACGCGCACCAATAATTGGAATCACCACACCGGGCTGCTGACGCAGCCAGTTCAGGGCCACCTGGGCCGCCGTCTTACCGATCGCATCCGCAATCTCTGCCACTGTTGCGGCAATGGCCTGTTTGCGCTCATCGATATCAACCAGCGGCGCCATCATGGGATGTTCCAGCCGCTTTTCTGCACCGTCCGAATTTGCGTCGGGCGCGTATTTGCCGGTCAGCAGTCCGCCGGCCAGCGGCGACCACGCCGTAACACCAAGATCCAGTTCGCGGGCCATGGGCAACAGTTCTCGCTCCGAGGTGCGCTCAATCAGGCTGTACTCAATCTGCAGACCGACAAACGAGGTCCAGCCACGCAATTCGGCCAGCATGTTGGCCCGGGCAACTATCCAGGCCGGTGCATCCGAAATGCCGATATACAAAACCTTTCCCTGGCGCACCAGATCGTCAAAAGCGCGCATGACCTCTTCTACGGGTGTCGTAAAATCCCAAACGTGCAGCCAGTAAAGATCGATATAGTCTGTTTTGAGTCGCTGCAGGCTGGCTTCGACGGACTGCATCATATTTTTGCGCTGATTGCCTGCGGCGTTGGGATCGCTGCCGGGAGCGGTGTTGGTATATTTGGTGGCCAGCACGATGCGCTCACGATCGGATGCCATGAATTCACCTAAAAAACTTTCGCTGGTGCCGTTGGTGTAAAGATCTGCGGTGTCAATGAAATTTCCGCCGGATTCCACAAACGCATCATACACTGACCGGCTTTCGTTTTTTGATGACCCCCAGCCCCAATCGTCTCCAAAGGTCATGGTTCCCAGACAAAGCTCAGAAACCCTTAAACCGCTTTTCCCCAAAAGTTTGTACCGCATATCAAACCTCCTATGTGTCTGCAATGCAATGGCGTTCAAGAAGGGTGATGGACTATTGTCTAAAAATAGGAACGGCATTTGAAACGGCAAGTCATTTCCGTGGGAAATCGTGGGGCACTTGCCTGTCCGGAAGAATTTTATGCGGCATTTGCCCATGAGACGCCGAATGGTCTTCAGGGCTAAAACCCCATCTGCCGACACGGCCGGTGCGGCCGATGATTTATTTAAAATAATTACAAAAGGTTAAAATTAACAGGTCTAAAATACATCGCCAAAATAGGAATCGACTCTAATATGGCACAGGTTTTGATCTAAACAAGTTTAAAAACACAATACGCTCCGGGAACACCATAAGGCATCCCGGGGGTGGAAAAATGGACGCATTCAGAATCGTAAAAATCAATTACAACATTGAAATCATATCCAAGATTATTAACAGCATCGCGAAAAAATACGACTGTCAGGTGAAATTTGACCATGAAACCGAAACGGTCGCCTCCAACTGCAAAGAGGGTAACAAATCCCAAATTTTAGCAGAGGTGATGGGCATATTTGGGGTAAATAAGTGGTTCGCATTACCCTCTTATGCCCATGTTTGTGTGCTTCATGTCCTTGCCTGATTCGGCGGTGGTGTCGGCGCGCCTCCCTCTTAAAAACTTTCAATGTTGAAATCGACCGGTTCGAAAAAAACTTCAGCTATTGAAAAGGCGGCTTTAGCTAGCGCGAGCCGCCTTGTGCATTTAGTTGCTCAAATTGGCCTATTATTCTGCCCCAAAGCAGGGGCTAGGAAGTCTGAGCGCTCATCTTTAGCCCCGCCCCAAATAAACCCATTTCTTCAGGGGCAGAAATCCGCATCACATCATAAAATTCACAAAAAAGACGTCAGTTACGATGACGGTATCGACCGGACATCATTGAACGGTGCGTTTTACGGAATTAAAGTCGCGCTGGCTGGATTGCATTTCGTCCGGGATGTGGGGTTGTTTCTGAGGTGATGTCTGCGGCTGTGCTGCCGTTTGCGGTAACAGCTCTTCTATCAGTTTAGTGCGCTCCAGCGCAGAAAGATCGCGTTTGAGCGGCTTTGCCTTTTTGCGCAGGGCTTCGTCCTCTTCAATACGCTGCCAGAATGTGAGCATCGCATCCGGTGAGTACTTGGCACGCTCCATAATCAGCATCGCAATTTCCGTCGCTTCCTGCTCCTCTTTTAAATTGTATTCGCGGTCAAGCGCATCCAGATCTGCCAGCTCGACATAGGCCCATTTCATCCAGCCCCGGCCTGAAATCATCACCGCACCCTGAGTGGCCTGCAGGATGGCAATGCTGGTGGCCAATTCGGCCACATCAAAAAATACATCTGTCCACAGGGTAAATTCCACCGGATACGTATGCCGGGCCAGCACGTGGGCAATTTCACAAGACATGACGGCGGCGATCTCATCGTTGTTTTGGGCGGCATCCAGAAAGCCGGACCATACAAAAACATAGTTGCCGTGAACTGCGCGGACATCGACGATTTCCGGATCGTCAAAAAGATGCAGGTGCCAGGGAAGGTGGTCGGCTTCGGCGGCCTGTATTAGCTCGTCAAAAATGGTCACGAGCTTATTCATGCGCTTCGGGTCGGAATTCAACTCATGATCATCGCACAAATCGTCAAATATTTTTTGACCATATGCGGATTCGCCTGGAGCCATGGCATCTATTTTGGGGATGGTGCCGGGTTCAATGGGGCGCACTTTGACGGTGCAGGCATTTGTCGAAAAAAGAATCCCGGCGGACAGTATGACCGCAAATGCGATACGATGGGTGGTCTTGGCAAGGGCTTTTGATGGTAGCATGCAGGATCTTCCTATCTACTCAGTGGTGATATGGATTTGTTCGTCATCAACGCTGCTCGTAAGAAAAAAAATGCTATTTAGCTGTCTGCATCCAGCATCATCAGCCAATAAAGTTACCACTGTGTAACACAACTGGGCGCCAATGAAAAGCCTTAAATAAAAAACAGGGATTTTTTAAAGTTTTTATGATTTTGGCCGATAAAATAAAATAACATTATCAACAGTTTACATTCAGAGTGCCACCAACGCTTTTAACAAAGGAGAGTATTGTTATGTACTCGAAATTATTTAAAATACTATTTTTCCTGGCGCTGGCCGTCATTGTGTCATATCCGGGCAATGGTCTTGCCTTTAAATCATTGACCCGCGACCAGCTGGTCTATGATGCCATTGAATTTTCTCCTCCGGAGCTCAAAGAATACCTGCTCAGCAATATGGAGACGGTCTCGGCCGGGATGCATTTTAAGGAAAGACACCGTCACAGCCCATATTCGATTAATCCCTATGATACAGAGATGGTTTACCAGAATTTGATCAAGGATTTAAAAGACGGCCGACATGAAGATTTTAATACCGCTCATGCCTTTGGCGTGCTGGCCTGCTTTCTGGCCGAAACGATTTCTCCGGATGATTACAAGACACCTGCGCATCTGATACCGGAAAAGGTGGAGTACGATGGCTTCCAGCGGGTTGATACGGTCAGTGTAAAACCTCATATTGACGGCCTGATCAAAGATTATCGCCTGCCTTGCCGCCAACGCATGAAACGCGAAATTACCGATAGGCTCTATAATGTTGCGGTCAATGAAATAGTGGATTACTGGATCAGTGCCTGGGAAGCCAGCGGCTACCAGCCCGGTATGCTTACCCGCGCCGGTCAGCAAATTAGGCATAAGAATCTGGTGCTGAATTTTAAGGTGATCGGCTGACGGCCTGGCTAACGGGCAGGTTCTGCTCGTCAACTTCAGGCACCACTGACGAATCGAAAATTAAAAAGATCCCGCGTTATCGCGGGATCTTTATTTTTGGAGGCGTTTAAGATCTTCCCAGGCATCGGTGAGCATGGCATTGGGCACATAGCCGTCCACCCAATCGCGGTATGCACGGATATTGATCTGCTGGTACAGCGGGATACCGATGGCTTCTTCGTACCACAGATGCTGCAGACGGGTGTATATTTCAGCGCGTTTATCCGGTTCAACCGTGACAATACCAGCCTCACACAGCCGGTCGACGGTATCATTTTTGTATGCCATAAATCTGCCGTAAACCCCTCGTGAGTGCATAAAGGTGTGTAAAAAGTTATGGGGGTCCGCATAATCGGCTGCCCAGCCGGTTATAAAAATCGGGTATCGATAGCTGCGATATTCAACCAGATAATCCTTCCACTCGACGTTTCGAATCTCAATGCTGAATTTGGGGTTGAGCGACATGATGTTTTCAGACAGCATCATCGCAGCCGCCTCGCGCATGGCATTGCCCGAATTGTAGGTGATCACCATTTTGAACCCGTTGTCCCATACCCGGCCGTCCCAGGCCTTCTGCAGGTGCTCCCGGGCCTTATCCAAATCAAAGGCATAATGTGGCACGGTTATATGATACGGCAGCCCTTCAATGTTCGGGCTGGTGGGCATGATCACCAGATTATCAAAGACATCCTGGCGATAGGTTTCGCGATCCATGGCGTGTAAAAACGCTTTGCGGACATGAATATCGGAAAAAAAATCCGACGGAATACCGTTGCCGTCGAGGCGGCCACTGCCGATGTTGGGATTGCCCGTCGGATCAATTTTCTGGCAGAAAAGCGCAAATGATACTGATAGCTGGGGCACGTTGAAGATCTTTAATCCCCGCATGGCCTTAACTTCTGGCACATAGGGGATGTCCACCGTCACCCGGTCTGCATCGCCGTTTTGCAGCATGAGCTTGCGGGTGCTCCATTCTTTTACATATTTGACAATCGTTCTTTTGAGCTTGGGCTTGGTGCCCCAGTATCCGTCAAAGCGCTCGAAAACGAATTGCTTGGAAGGCTCCCAGGACTTAAAGCGAAATGCACCGGTACCGTTGGCCACTTTTGACAATGGCTCATGGCCAGGTGCCGGGTTATTGAATTTTGCCGCCTGGTCGATACGGCCGTCCCAGCATCCGTTAGCAATGGCCCATTGCCGATTGATAACCACCGACGAAGAGTTGGCCAGAATTCCCAGCAGCGGCGGATAGGGCCTGGGCAGACGGATGATCACCTTGTCATCTGTGGCGCTGATGGCATAATCGATCATTTTAAAAATACCCGGCCAGATTTTACCGTTTTCATCGCGGGTCGAATTTTTGCCGGTCAGGGCCTCGAGCAGCATCCACATGGGGCCACCATCGGGATCCACTATCATGTTGCGCTTAAACGAGTAAGCCACATCCTGCGGGGTGAGTTCAGCGCCGCTATGAAATTTAACACCCTTACGGATGGTAAACACATAGGTGGTCCCGTCAGCTGAAATAGCGCCGTTTTCAAGCGATGGGACCTGTGTGGCCAAAACGGGAATGAATGCTTCGGTTTTGGATCCATCAAAAAAGATGAGGGGCTCGTAGATATTCAAGATACGCTGGCTGCCAGTGGTATCATAGCAAGCGGCCGGGTCCAGGGTACGCAGGGTACCGTAAGTGGCCAAAATAAAGGTATCCGGATTTTTAACGCCGGCCGGTGCATCCGCAGCACCGATAATAAGAATGAGTAGTCCGACAATGAATTTCAGTATGGGTTTCATTTCACAAGCGTTATTTTTTAAACTTTCTGTAAATAATGAGCAGGAG
This sequence comes from Desulfobacterales bacterium, assembly GCA_030066985.1. Classification (NCBI taxonomy): domain Bacteria; kingdom Pseudomonadati; phylum Thermodesulfobacteriota; class Desulfobacteria; order Desulfobacterales; species Desulfobacterales bacterium. The sequence continues at coordinate 105,798 of JASJAN010000004.1, read as the reverse complement.
TACAGCGCCACCGACGGCAATGACCAGGCTGCGAAAATCAAAGCCGGTGACCTTGCCGAAACCGATTGCCGAGCTGATAAAACCGCCACCAATAGCGCCTGCAATCCCAAGGATAATGGTCATAAAAATACCGCCCGGATCCTTGCCGGGCATCAGCAATTTGGCGATAATTCCCACAACCAGCCCTAGAATAATCCATGATAGAATTCCCATAATTTTCCCCCATTTTTTTGAGCTTATCAGTTTAAATCAAATATGATTGCCAAGCAGCCACGGTTCGGCAAGCCGCTTGAAAGGAAAGTTTGCTAGCTATTGCAAGATCGCTATAATTGCCAGCATTTTATCAAAAATTCAATCTTTATGAGATTTCCACGACGCTTTTGTAAAAAGCCACGTAATTTTTGATCTGCTTAGCCTTGTCCCTGGGCTCCGGATAATACCAGGCTGCATTCTGCTCGACCTTATCACCGATGACGATGTGATAATAGCTGGCCTGACCTTTCCAGGGGCAGGTGGTGTGTTTATCGCTTTTTTGAAAATATTCTGTTTTGATGGATTCCGGCGGAAAATAATGGTTGCCTTCGATGACAATCGTCTGATCGCTTTCTGCCAGAACCAGATCATCGCGCAAAGCTTTCATGGTTTTTTCTCCTGGATGCCAATTGTTTTGTCGGCCTATGGGTGCAACTGCTAAATCATGGCACGGTGCTCATTAAATATCTTGAAGATAATACATTCGAGGACGAGCACGAGAACGACGACGAGTATGGGCCACATTCTCGTCCTCTAACCGGACAAAGCCCTGTCAATATCCGCAATGATGTCATCCGGATCTTCGATGCCCACCGACAGACGCAGGGTGTTGTCGGTAATTCCCAGTTCAGCGCGTTCGGCCGCAGAGATTTTCTGATGGGATGTGGTTGCCGGTGAACAGATAATGGTTTCCACCCCGCCGAGGCTAAGGGCCGGAGTGATCACTTTCAGGTTTTTTAAGAAGTGTTCCGGTGACTGCCCGCCCAATTCAAATGCCAGCATGCCGCCAAAGCCGCGCATTTGCTTTTTGGCCAACACATGTCCCGGGTGGTCTTCCAGACCGGGATAAAAGACTTTTTGAATGCGTGCGTCTTTTTGCAGATGTTCGGCGATGATCTGGGCATTGCGGTTGTGTTTATCGACCCTGACCCCCAGGGTTTTTAAACTTCTTTCCAGCAGATAACAGGTCATGGCGTTCATGCTGCCGCCCAGATTAGCGGCGGTTGCCGCGATTTTATCGGCGAGTTCCCGGCGTGTGACAACCGCGCCGCAGCACAAATCGCTGTGGCCGCCCAGATACTTGGTGCCGCTGTGGGCCACAATGTCGATACCCAGATCCAGCGGATTTTGATTGATCGGCGTTGCAAAGGTGTTGTCAATGATGCTCAACGCATTGTGATGTTTGGCGATTTGAGCGGTAGATGCGATGTCGGTAACCAGCAGCAGCGGGTTGGATGGCGTTTCAATGTAAATGATTTTGGTGTTTGCTGTGACCGCTTTTTCAATGTCGTCAGCCTCATTGCTAACAAAGGTAAATTCGATGCCGAAGCGCTTAAAATCTGCGGTTACAAAATGATGGGTGCCGCCGTAAATATCTTTTTGCAGCACAACGTGATCGCCACTGCCGAGAAAGGCCAGCATGGCCGTGCTGATGGCCGCCATGCCCGAGCTGAACAGCAGGCCGTCTTCGGCATTTTCCAGGGCGCAGAGTTTGTCGACCACCGCTTTTTGATTGGGAATGTTAAAGTAGCGTGGATACACGTTGTGGTCGGTATCCAGATATTCAAAAGACGAGGAGGTAAAGATGGGTGTGTTAAGGCCTCTGGTAAGGGGGTCTTTGGCGGTACCACTGTGAACGCAACGGGTGCTTTTTTGCATGCGACAGTCCTTTTGATATGGGTTATTTGAAATGAAAATTCGATGGGATCTCAGAGATGTCCTTTTGCCTGCAGCGATATCAATTCCACCGCACCGTGGCCCTCATATTTGGGATTCCAGCAGCAAAACGCAGCTCAAAATGCATGGTATCGAGAATCCCAAATATAGGGCGCCGGTGAGCGTTTTTGCCTATAACTAAGATATCGCTGATAGCAAAAGGCACCTCCAAGATCCTAATTCGACATTTGCTAGCAAAATGGATAACGTATCTAACGATGATATTGGAAATCAATCGGTTTTTGCTCTTTGCCATACTGAATCCGGCTCTGTGACGGCTGGGTTTCAGCCACCACACGGCCGGATTTGGCCACCGTTAAACGCGCCGGGCACAGGCGCAGCGCATCCAGCACGCTGCGGGCATCCAAAATGACAAAATCAGCCCGGCAACCGGGCGCAATACCATAGGAATCGGCGATACCGAAGGTTTTGGCCGAATTGATGGTAATCGTATCAAACATCTGCTGCATTTCGTCAAAGCCCGACATATGACAAACATGGATGGCCAGCTGGGCCGCCGCCAGCATATCGCCTTTACCCAGCGGATACCAGGGATCCATAATGGAATCGTGGCCCAGACTGACATTGATGCCGGCGGCCAGTAGTTCCTTGACCCGCGTTATGCCGCGGCGTTTCGGGTAGGTGTCAAAGCGCGCCTGCAGCACCGTGTTATCAAAAGGATTGGCGATAATATTCACTCCGGCGCGACTCAACAAACCCTGAAGTTTAAATGCATAAGCGTTGTTATAGGAGTGCATGGCGGTGGTATGGCCGGCTGAGACGCGATGTTCAAAACCGCGTTTGATTGCCTCAGAGGCCAGCACTTCAAGAAAACGCGAATGTTCATCATCGGTTTCATCACAATGCACGTCGATCATACGGTCAAATTCTTCCGCCAGCGCATAGACGATACCGATGGATGCAACGCCATCTTCCCGGGTCCATTCACAATGGGGGATGCCGCCGACCAGATCGGCGCCCAGCGTTAAGGCTTCGCGTAACAAATCCGGTGCCTTGGAATAGGAAAGGATGCCGTCCTGCGGAAAGGCCACGATCTGGATTTCGGCGATATCGCTGACTTCTTCCCTCAGCTGTAGCATGTATTTTAGAGCCGTCAGGCCGGGGTCGCAGATATCGATATGGGTGCGGATGTAAAGCGTGCCCTGGGCAACTTCCCACTCAATAGCTCGCCGCGCGCGATCTTTAAAATCTTCAAATTGGGGATAGGCATTTTTATATTCACCCCATACCTGGATACCTTCCGGGTGGCTGCCGCTGATATTGTAGCGTGGGATTCCAGCGGTCAGCGCGGCATCCAGATGCAAATGCGGATCGATAAAGGGCGGGCAGACCAGATGTCCGTCGGCATTAATTTCGGTTTGGGCCTGGATCTTGAGTCCGGGACCTATTTCAGCAAAAGTACCGGCCCGAACAGCCAGATCGACCAGTTTTTCCCTATCCGCCAGGCGGGCATTTCTGACAATAAGATCCATGTGCAGCTCCTTTTTCTGATAAGGTGCCATGCATTGATATCTTCGTTGCCGGCCTAAACACATCTGGCCGAATCCGAAGCGTATTGAGGGGAGCTTGATTGGAACCTTTTAAATCGATGGTATCACCACTAAGAAATATTGTCATGTGGTGTCAACCCAAAAGTAAGGAAGGCAGGTTTATAGGTGTCCAGCCTTCGCTTGGAAAGCTACGGCCTGGCAGGCAGGTGTCAGCAAAAAAATAGTGTCAGTGTTCAGGTGTCAGGATTCAAAACTTCCGCCATTGGCAGATTCAGTGTTAAGTTTCTGGTATCAGGGCAAGTTGGTCAAACTAAAGAATACAAAATGCAGATGACGAAAAAAGCAGACGAAACTTTATTTTACCGTAAATCATTTGCTTACTGACACCTGAACACTGACACCCGAAACCATAGTGATTGTGCTTTATGATTTGAAATTGAATCCATTCATAGCCGCGACTGGAGAAAAATATACGACTTTATGCGCCCAATCCGATCATCTCATGTGTGTCTCGCCACTGGACGTAGGGCACGCTTTTGATCTCTTGCAGATCACTGGCGGGAATGCAGCCAACGGTTGAGTTGGGCATATAAAAGCATTGCTGACCTTTGTGAGGGCCTTCTTCCAGGATCCAGCCTTCTTGAACGGCGACTTTTTTGCCCACAAATTCGGTGGCGCTAGCATCATATTCACTTTCACTTGACGGTTGAAAAACGGCTTCAAAATACATAATTTATCTCCTTTAAAGAAAAAAAATCGGCAGAGACGAAAAAGACCCTGCCGTTCAATGCTACTCAGTCTGGGAAATCGAATTTAAAAACTTAAGATGGTAAACAACTCCATTGCCAGAACGCACAAATTCATGCGGATGTAAAACAGTTTGATTGGTTGTTGCTATTTTATGCTTCAGTGATAAATCCATCATATGCCGTGGATGGTGTTGCAAAGCAACGCTTGATTAACCCAGCATTTTTTAACACCCTTACAAAAGTCCGCTACAATACGGATTAAAAAATAAAAGTCAACAGTTTTTTATCAATTAAGAACGCAAAACGCTAACGCCATCGTTACTGCCATCAATCACAAAAAGGGATCCTCAAATGAAAGCCAACACATTAGAAGACAATTACAAAGCCAAGCTTCAGCCTGCCGATTCAGCGGTTCGCATGATCCGCGCCGGCCAAAGGGTTTTTATCGGCTCTTCCTGTGGAGAGCCCCAGCATCTGGTCGCTGCGCTTATGGATAATGCCACCTATTATTCAGATGTCGAAATTGTGCGTCTGCTCAGTGTCGAAGGCTCCCTCTTAGCACTGATGGCAGATGAATACCGGGGGCATACATTTAATATAAGGTCCATATATCAGGGCTCCGACCAAACAGCGGGTCTGCGCGCCAATAGACGCTTTATTACCCCCATGAACCTGTGCGCGGTTCCCAATTTATTCAAAAAAAGGCTTTTTCCGCTGCATTTTGCTTTAATCCAGGTATCACCACCGGATGAGCATGGCTGGATGAGTCTGGGAATTTCAGTGGATGTCACCCTGGCAGCGGCCCAATCCGCGGATGTGGTCATCGCTCAGGTCAATCCCAAAATGCCCCGCGTGCCGGGACACAGCTTCATTCATCTAAATGACGTGGATGTGATCGTCGAGCATGAAGAGGAGTTGTTGAGCGCATATGATTTGCCCGAATATGAATCCGCTGCCGACATTGCAAACATAACAGCGAATCTGGTGGATGATGGCGCCACCGTGCAGCTTGGATTGGCGGAGCTTTCCAGGCCAATCGCGGAAGCTTTGGCAGACAAAAACGATCTGGGCGTTCATACCGAAATTTTAACCGATGATCTAATGGAACTGCTGTCCAAAGGTGTGGTCACCAATCGCTATAAAAATTTGAATGAAGGCAAACTCATTGCCAGCGGCGCCATTGGCAGTCAAAAATTATATCAAGCGTTGGACAACAATGTGGCCCTTGAATTTCGACCTTCGGATTATGTCAACCATCCAGCCATTATTTCTCAAAACCATAAAATGGTGGCCATTAATTTTGCGCGCACCATGGACTTGACCGGACAGGTTTTTGGCGATGCCCTGCCTCAGAACCATTTTTCAGGGGTTACCGGTATGCTCGATTTTATCATGGGGGCCACCATGTCGCCTTTGGGCAAATCGATTATTGTCATTTCCGCCCGCAGCATGGACGACAAAACCAGCCGGATTATCCCAAAATCAGATGTGGGGTCCATACTGGTTCCCAAAGGATATGTTTCGTATGTGGTCAGTGAATTTGGCATGGTCAATCTTTTTGGCAAAAATGTTGAGGAAAGAGCCATGGCGATGATCAGTTTGGCCCATCCGGATTTTCGCGATGAGCTGTTTCACACCGCCCAGGAAAAAGGAATCATCGATCGCAATCGATCGCTGAACGAATCCCTGTTTGGTGTCTATCCGGCCAGAATGGAAGAAGAACGGGTCTACGATGGAGTCGAAGTCACGTTTCGGCCGGCAAAACAAGTTGATGGCCGCCGCATTCAGGAGCATTTTTACGGCATGGATGAAAAAGACGTCCAGACCCGGTTTTTCAGTATCCGTAGGAGTTTTTATCGAGAAGACATGGAAGGCATGTTTCAGGTCGACTATATTAAGAACCTGTCGATCGTGGCTGTTACCGGCGAGGTTGGATTTGAAAAAATTATCGGTCTCGGGATGTATGCGCTGGAAGAGGGAACCGTTGCGGAAGTGGCCTTTTCGGTTTCCAAAGAATGGCAGGGCAAAGGCATTGCCAGCGTCCTGCTTGAAAAAATTACCGAAGCGGCCCGTGAAAACGGTATTACCAGCCTGGTTGCCTATATGCTGTCGACCAATAAAGGCATGATCAAGCTGTTTAACAAACTGCCTTACAAAATCGAAACCAAAATGGAAGAAGGCATGTTGGTACTGAAATGCAATTTTGAAATTGACACGGCAAGTTAAATCATCAGGCGTTTTAGATGACATATTCTTAAACCCAACCGACCCCCATGATGCCTGTTCAAAATAGTGACATTGCTGAGATATTTACAAGCATTGCTGATTATTTAGAAATCGAAGGCGAAAATCCCTTTCGTATTCGGGCCTATCGCAATGCCGCCCATTCGGTCAGCAGCCTGGGCACGGAACTCAGAGAGATGGTAGCCGCCGGAGAAGATCTGACGCAGCTGCCGGGTATCGGCAAAGACTTGGCGGCCAAAATTCACGAGATCCTGGAAACCGGTACGGCTCAGGCGCTAATCAAGCTGCAAAAGCGCATTCCCTCATCGGTCATCGAGTTGTTAAAGCTCCCCAACCTGGGCCCCAAGCGGGTGCGAATTCTATACAAAAAACTGAAGATCAAGACCCTGGCGCAGCTTTCTTCGGCGGCCCGCAAAGGGCGTATCAGTGCTATGGATGGGTTTGGCCCCAAAACGGAAAAAGCCATTTTAGAGGCCATTGACGCCCGGGTGCAAACGGCAAAGCGCTTTAAAAGGGCAACGGTCAAGCCCACGGTCGACAGCCTGCTTGATTTTTTGAAGAAAGTGACCGGGGTCAACATGGTAGCGGTAGCCGGCAGTTACAGGCGTTCGCGTGAAACCGTCGGCGATCTGGACATTCTGGTCACCGCTCGCAAAAACAGCCCGGTCATGCGACGCTTTCTGGAATATGATGCCATCGAAAAGGTTTTAGCCGGCGGCACGACAAAGGCCAGCATCATTTTAAGATCCGGTTTGCAGGTCGACCTTCGATTGGTGGAACCTGCCAGCTTCGGCGCAGCCCTACAGTATTTTACCGGCAGCAAAGACCACAATATCGCCATCCGGCGACTGGGGCAGCAAAAGGGCCTAAAAATAAATGAGTACGGCGTGTTTCGGTTTGAAAAACAGGTGGCCGGCCGCACAGAAGCTTCTGTTTACCGCGCTTTGGAATTATCCCTGATACCGCCGGAGCTCAGGGAAAATCGCGGCGAGATTGAGGCTGCAGCTGAAAATCGCCTGCCGCAATTGGTTGAACGCAAAGACCTCAAAGGGGATTTGCACATTCATACCGCTGCCAGCGACGGGCACAACAGTCTTGAAGAAATGGCGCTGGCGGCCAAACGGCAGGGATTGACCTATATCGCCATTACCGAACATTCCGGGCGGCTTAAGATCGCCGGCGGCCTGGGTGCAAAGCGTTTGATGCAACAGCTTGATGAAATCGAGCGTCTCAACGATCGCCTGAAAGGCATCCAGATACTCAAAGGCCTTGAAGTTGAGATTTTAAAAGACGGCACCCTGGATCTATCGGATACGGATCTAGCGCGGTTGGACCTGGTGGTGGGAACGGTTCACAGCCATTTCAACCTGTCGCTTGAAAAACAGACCGAGCGTATCCTGCGCGCCATGGATCGCCGCTATTTCAGCATGCTGGCCCATCCCACCGGCCGCAAGATCAATCAGCGTGAGCCCTATCGGGTCGATCTGACCCGCGTCATTCATAAAGCGGCTGAACGCGGCTGTTTTTTGGAGCTCAATGCCAATCCCAAGCGCCTGGACCTGACGGACATCTACTGTCAGATGGCCAAAGATGAGGGGGTTCTGGTATCCATCAACTCCGATGCCCACAGCGTCGATGCGCTCAATGACCTCGAATTTGGCGTCGGTCAGGCCCGGCGCGGCTGGCTGGAAAAAAAGGATGTGCTCAATACCCGAACTTTACCCCAGGTGCGCAAATTGCTCAAAACCACTATGGGTTAGCGGCCTGACGTGCTTGCCCGGGCGTCTTAGTGGGGGCGTAGCGCGAAGCGCGAAGACCCAAGCTCGCCAGAGCGGAAAGGGATCGTTTTGAGGCTTAATGTGCAGAAAGGTTCATAGGTTCCCGGCTTCGCTCTATCAAGCTACGCCGCGGCAAGCAGCGTTCAAAGGTTCAGGATGTAGGGAGCGGGGTTTACCCCCGCCCTTACAATATTTGGGAAACAGTTGAAGCGTCGTCATAGGCCGGAAAATACCGAAAAAAATTCTTGACAAACTAAATTATAATGAATAATTATCTGTAAAAAAGGATTATTTAAGAATGATTGATGACGTTAGCCTAAAAATACTGAAGATTTTACAGAAAAAAGCCCGGATTCCCAATGTTGAGGTCGCGCGGCAGGTGGGCATGGCGCCATCGGCCGTGCTGGAACGTATCCGCAAGCTGGAAAAACAGGGCTTCATCGATGGCTACGAGGTCAGGCTGAATCCGAAACGGTTTGCCAAAAGCCTAGTGGCTTTTGTGAACGTCAAATTGAAAAAACTGGATGCCGAGATTAAAGTCGGTCAAACGCTCTCCAAATTGCCCGCGGTGCAGGAGGTGCATTACGTGGCCGGTGAAGACGCCTTTCTGGTCAAAGTACGGGCAGCTGACACCGAGGCGCTTAGCGGATTGATTCGCGATAAAATTGCCGCCATCGCGGGGGTCCAATCCACCCAGACAGCCATTGTGTTGTCGACGTATAAGGAGACGGCCCGCATTCCCATCGAAAGCTAGGTTGAGCCGATTTACCCGTTGCCCGTTGAGCCCGTTAAAGAATCAGATAGAAATCCTTTTATAACCGGCTAACGGGAAACCGGCCAACGGGCTCAACCGAGCATGTACAATTACCATGGTCCTAATAATGAATGATGAGGTGGAAAACTATGATTAAAATCAACGAAAATTATTTGAAGCTGCAGGCATCGTATCTTTTTTCGGAAATCAGGCGGCGGACCGATGAATTTCAAGCACAAAACCCGGATGCAGAGATCATCAAGCTGGGAATCGGCGATGTGACCCGGCCCCTGCCGCAAGCCTGCATCGAAGCCTTTCAGCAAGGTGTCGCTGAAATGGGCGCTGCCGCCACCTTCCGTGGATATGGGCCTGAACAGGGCTATGAATTCTTACGTGAAAAAATTGCCGGCACAGACTATCAGAAGCGGGGCGCCGATATATCCGCCGAGGAAATATTTGTCAGCGATGGCGCCAAATGTGACACCGGCAATATCCAGGAGATTTTTGCCACCGACATTCACATTGCGATTCCCGATCCGGTATATCCGGTTTATCTGGATACCAACGTGATGGCCGGCCGCACCGGAGCGTTTAATGACGGCCGCTATGACGGCATCATTTACCTGGAAAGTACCCGGCAAAACAGTTTCATCCCCGATTTGCCGCCCCAAGATGTCGATCTGATTTATTTGTGTTTTCCCAACAATCCCACCGGGGCGACGATTACAAAAGCGCAACTTCAGACCTGGGTGGATTTTGCTCGCGAAAACAAGGCGCTGATCCTTTTTGATGCGGCTTATGAGTCCTTCATCCAGGATTCGGATCTACCCAAATCGATTTTTGAAATTGACGGCGCCCGCGAAGTGGCCATTGAATTCAGAAGCTTTTCCAAAACCGCCGGTTTCACCGGAACCCGCTGTGCCTATACCGTGGTGCCGACATCCTGCACGGCCTACACGGCAGACGGCCAGGCCCATTCGGTTCATGATTTATGGTTCCGGCGCCAGTCCACTAAATTCAACGCCGTATCCTATCCGGTCCAGCGGGCTGCCGAAGCCATTTACAGTGATACCGGTCGTAAACAGGCCAAGGACTTAATCGATTATTATCTTAAAAATGCGGCTTTGATACGCAAGGAAATGGAGGCCCTGGGCTATGAATGTGTGGGCGGTGAGAATTCGCCTTATATCTGGATTTATGGTCAAACCGATTCCTGGGCCTTTTTTGACCGGCTGCTCGAAAAAGCCGGTGTGGTCTGCACCCCGGGCGCCGGATTCGGCCGCTGCGGCGAAGGCTTCATCCGCCTCAGTGCCTTCAATGATTCCCAAAACGTTGCGCTTGCCATGCAAAGAATCAAGCAGGCACTCAGCTAAAAATTTCTTATGAAATTTTTAGCGGTTATTAGTTACTTGTTATTGGTTATTGGCATTTGATCTGGTGACTACCAACTGCTTGTAACCCGCAACCCGCAACGCGGAACCTTTGAACCCTGAACCCTGCTCGCCGCGGCGTAGCTCGACAGAGCGAAGACGGGAACCCTGAACGGAGTGAAGAACGATGCCCATGTCAGCGACATTTGAAAACCGATTGTTACCCATCTTGGATGAAATCTGCGATTATTATGGAACCCCGTTTCACATTTATGACGAAGCCGGTATTCGGGAAACCGGTCAGAATTTTATTAGGGCCTTCTCCAGGCTGAATGGATTCCGAGAATATTATGCCGTCAAGGCGCTGCCCAACCCGCGGATTCTGCAGATCATGCAGGATCTGGGATTCGGCTTTGATTGTAGCTCCGTTTCGGAGCTGGTACTCAGCCGTCAAATCGGCGCCCGGGGCGAAGATATCATGTTTTCTTCCAACAACACGACCGCAGCAGAATTTGAGGTGGCGGATGCCGATGGCGGCTGCATTTTGAACTTGGACGATATCTCTTTGATTGGCAAAGTGCCGCAGATGCCCGAGACCATCAGCTTTCGCTACAACCCCGGCCCGAGCCGCAGCGGCAACAGCATCATCGGCGATCCAATGGAGTCAAAATACGGTGTTGCCGATACGCAGATTATCGAGGCCTATCAGGCTGCTAAAGCCCGGGGCGCGCGCCGCTTCGGGCTGCATACCATGCTGGTGTCCAATGAATTGGATGCAGCCTATATGGTTCAAACCGCAGCCATGCTGCTGGATGTGGCGGCGCGGGTGTCAAAAGCCCTGGATATCCGCATTGAATTTGTTAACATTGGCGGCGGGTTGGGCATTCCCTACAAACCCGGGCAAAAACCGTTGGATATTGAGGCCATGGCCGCTGAAATCACCGGTCTGTTTAGTGACTATAAAGCGCAAAACGGCTATGAACCGCAATTTTACATTGAAAGCGGGCGCTACATGACCGGGTCGCACGGTGTGTTGGTAACCACCGCTATCAATCAAAAAGACATCTATCGTAAATATATTGGTGTCGATGCCTGTATGTCGGCCTTGATGCGACCTGCGATATACGGGGCTTACCATCATATCAGCGTCATCGGGAAACATCCCAAAGATAATTTTGAGAAGGTGGATGTGGTCGGCTCATTGTGTGAAAACAATGATAAGTTTGCCATCCAGCGATTGCTGCCTGAAATTCAAGATGGTGATCGTTTGTTGATTCACGATACCGGCGCACACGGGCATTCCATGGGGTTTAACTACAACGGCCGTCTGCGGCCTAAAGAAGTGCTGCTGCGCCGCGATGGATCCGTAGAGCTGATCCGACGCGAAGAAACCATAGCTGATCTTTTTACCACCTTGAACTTCGCACCGCAGGTGCTGCAACCGTCCGACTCCTCAGGGGATGCATTAGAAAACCTGAGGGCTGCTTCTTGATTTAATTTTATCTCACCGCAGAGGCGCAGAGTTCGCAGAGAGTTTATTTTTTTCATTTGTCGCTGAGGCGCCGACAAATGAAAATCGCTCAACCGCTGCGCGGCAGGATCTTATTTATTGAGAATATAAACTATTTTTAAGGCATTTCTTTTACTTATGCTATATGTTTCATTGGTATTAAAGAACATAGGGCTTAAGTTTATTTCTTTTCGCCCTCTCAGCGAAAAGAAATAAGAAAAAAACCTTTGCGGCCTCTGCGTCTTTGCGGTGAAACTAACATAAAAAAATGATAAAAATTGGACCGGCAGGATCGGAAGGGCTGGGCAATCTGGCGGGTGTGCGTAAAGTGGCTCGCATGCAGCTGGATTGCATGGAGGTGGCGTTCACGTACGGCGTGCGGATGTCTGTGCGGGACGCGCGGCAGGTGGGGGTGCTGGCTAAAGACAACGGCATTGTCTTATCGGTGCACGCGCCCTATTACATCAATCTGGCATCCGATGAAAAAGAAAAGATCCAGGCCAGCAAAAAGCGCATTTTGGACTCATGCCAGCGAGCGCATGCCCTAGGTGCTAAAAACGTAGTATTTCACGCCGGATTTTATCAGAAGAAAAGCGCCGAAAAGACCTATGTCATGGTCAAAAAAGCCATCCGGGAAATTCAGCGCCGGATCAAGAATAACCGCTGGAAAGTCACACTATGCCCGGAGGTTACCGGCAAAGCGTCTCAATTCGGCTCCATCGAAGAGCTGTTAAGCCTCAAAAAGGAAACCGGTTGTGGCATATGCGTTGACTTTGCCCATCTGTATGCCCGCGATCAGGGCAAAGTGGATTATGGCAAGATCTTAAAAAAGCTTCCTAAAAAATTTCACGCCCATTTTTCCGGCATCGCCTTTGGCCCCAAGGGCGAGCGCAAACATCTCAAAACCACCAAAAAATTTTTTGAGCCCCTGGCCTTGGCGCTGCTCAAGCACAAGGTTGATATCACCCTGATCTGTGAATCGCCCCAACCATACAAAGATGCGGCCATGATGAAAAAAGTGCTCACCGCGCTGGCCGATCGATGATTTCGCCTTTTTTGTCAAAAATGTCATTTCAACTTCCAGCCTGACACCTTACGTGATCATTATTTGGACCCTAAGATAAATGTACTTGATTTTTGTACAATTGTACTTTATAAATATGCCTACCTCCCGATTCGGTAATTTTAATTTCCAGATGAGGATCTAGCGATGAAATTCGTATTTTGTATGTGTTTGATTTTGGCCAGTTTCTGCAGTTTGACTTGTTCGGATGTCAGCCCGGATGCCGTTGATCTTGCAGTAGATTTTTCATGGGACGGCATCCAGGCCTGTTCGATGGGCAACCCTGAGATACGCATTGGCGGTCTACCGGCAAACACCCAATTTCTTGAGATAAGTATGTTCGACAGTGTTTACATCCACAATCACGGCGAAGTAACCATTGAAAATGATGGATCGGGCATCATTAAGCTAGGTGCCATTGAAGAACTGCAGGGCCCCTGCCCGCCGGATGTGCCCGGCCGCTATAAAATTACCGTCACGGCATTGGATGCAAACAGGGTGGTCGTTGGTACCGGCAGCAAACGAAGATACTTTCCAGAAGAAAAATGAAAAAAGGAGGGAAAAAATGAAGCGCCATGTCATGATCGCTGCATTCATCGCTGGTATAATGCTCTGCATTGCCTGCTCGGCCAATGATGCTGAATATGCCGATATCCCCCTGACGCCCGGCAATATAACATTTGCAGAACGCTGGGCATCGTCTGAAAACCTGCAGATTACCATTAACCAGCAAGACGCAGCACCCATAACGCTTACCGTCGGTCGCCGTGATTTTAAACCCGTCTGGTCGCAAGCCGGCGATATGCTGACGTTTTTTCGTTTCGTCAGCAAAGACCGTGGTTTTCATACCTGGCGAACCAAAATATGTGTGATCAATATCGATGGAACCGGATTTAGAGAATTGACAAACGCAGATTATCCCCATTTCAACCCCACCTGGACACGCGATGGCAGCAATCGGGTCATTTTTAACCGGCGTTCGATCGAAAGGGGCTGGAAAAACCAGATTTTTTTAATTCCGGCAAACGGAGCAGTTGGCGATGAGCAATTGGTTTCCCATCCCAGCAATGCCTACTATGAATGGGCTTTCAGCGGTCTGAAGGACGGTCGCATCTTTATTGATCGCAAGGGGGCTGACTATTCCAAATCATTTCTGCTGACACCAAATCCCGGCAAGCCTGGCAATTATGAAGAGATCACACGCCCGACGGAAAAACTCTGGCATAAATTAAGCGTCTCGCCCAGCGAAACCAAAGTGGCCTATATGCTTGACAACGACCGCAAACTATACACCTATAACGATGTTGTCATCGCCATAGCGGATTTGAATATCGCCGATCTAAAAGTTGAAAATCAAATCATTATTACGGAGATGAATAAAGATTACATTTGTGAATACCCCAGATGGACAACGGATGAAAGCTGTGTGATATATGATTCCAATCGATCCGGTAAGTATCAAATATATGCTTACCATTTGAAAAATAAAACCACGACGCGGATTTCACCTGATCCCAACAAAAATTACCGCTTTGCCAATTTTGAAAACTTGCCGAAATAGTTACTGGGCCTGCAAACATCATTCACCGAAATCATTTTACTTTTTCGTTTGGATATGTTTATGCTATCTATCTATAACCAGTTTAAATTCAAGATGATTGACAATCTTCCGATTACTTCCTAGCTTTAATCAAGATTATTGCCCCCGGAATATTCGATCTAAAAATTAATCGATTAAAAAATAAGGGTAGGGCTATGAATTCATATCCATCACCCCAGCAACTGTCGCAAGAGGTTGCATTACTTAAAGAAGAGCTCAAGGACTGCCGCCTGAAAAAAGAGCTGCTGCAGTACAACGAATTGAAATATCGCAAATTGGTTGAAAGTGCCAATGATGCCATACTGGTGGCGCAAAATGGGCGCTTTCAATACGTCAATCCCAAAGCTGAAGCGCTTTTTGGATATTCGCAAGACGAGCTGACGTCAAAACCCATGTCCGACTTTATCCATCAAAAGGATCGTGACATGGTTGTGCAGCAGCATGAAAGGGCCCTTGAAGGTCACTCACACCCTGAAATGGTTTCTTTTAGAATTGTGGACAAAAAAGGAGGGACCATATGGGTAGAGTTAAAAGCGAATCTGTTCTCCTGGAATGATCAGCCCGCCACGCTGTACGTTTTGACAGATATCACCAAAAGGAAACAGGCTGAAGACAGGTACCATCGCGTTCTTGAAAGCCGATCTGAAGGATTCATGCTGCTGGATGAGGATCGGATGATCATCGAAGTCAATAAAGCCCTGTTAAAGAAGTCAGGTTATGAGCGGGATGATTTTAACGGTCGATCCGTCGATCAATTTTACGACAAAACCTCCCTTATTTTCATATCCGCGAGTCCCGATCATTTCAGCTTTGAAGCCTTATTTCGCGCTAAAGACGGCCGCCTGATCCCAATGCTTTTTAGCCGCAGCACACTCAATGATGAAAACAACCAGATGTCCGGCTTTATGTATTTTCTGACGGATCTTACTGATTTAAAGGAAGCTCAGGAGGAGCTGAAAAAGGCAGAACAACGATACCGCAACATGTACCAAAATGCTGTGCAGGGTATGTTTCAAAGTCGGCCGTCCGGAGAGCTGATTCGCATCAACCCGGCCTATGCCCGGATTCTGGGATATGATTCTGTTGATGAGGTGATGTCTCTTAATGAAGGTGGCTATAAGTTTTATTTTAATTCTGAGGACCGCGACCGGATGATCCGCGCAGTGCGCAAAAAAGGTTCTGTCGAAAATCATGAACTGCAGCTTAAGCGCAAGGATGGAAAGCCGGTATGGATACTGGCCAATATTCGATATATTAAAAATGACAGGAGCGGTGCCATTATTGAAGGCATTATAGTCGACAACACCAAAAAGAAGGCTCTGGAAAAAGAGCTTCGGCGTGATCGCAAAAAATTCCGTAATCTTGCGATCCACGATAATTTAACCGGGCTTTATAACACGCGCCACCTTTATCAAAAATTGGATAAACTCATTGATGAAAGCAAGCTCACGCAGAAACCATTTTCTTTGGTGTTTATGGATATGGATAACTTCAAGCGTGTGGTGGATACCTATGGCCACCTGAATGGGAGCCAGGCATTAAAGGAAGTCGCTCAGACCATCAAAAGCTGTCTCTCGAGGCCATGCTTCGGCGTTGCTTATGGCGGTGACGAGTTTGTGGTCGTACTGCCCGGGTTTGGTAAGGCTCAGGCCAGCACATTGGTTGGGCAAATACGTGAAAAGATGATGTATACGAAATATTTAACCAAAGCCGGTTACCATGTGAATTTAGGGGCCAGTTTTGGGATCGCCACATTTCCGGATGACACCAATAATCGCGAAGGCCTGCTGGCCTTAGCGGATCAGGCCATGTTTCATATTAAGCAGACCGGCAAGGGGCTCATCGGTACCACGCGTTCGTGATTTCTTATCGTCAACCGCTTTGTCCGAATTAAATTTTCTTTCCCGAAGAAACTGCCGGAACACGGCAGGTGACGTTATGGCGGGCCAGATCCCATAATGATTGGATGCGGGTCTTTTTCAGCAAATTGCCGTAATGGCCGATGATGGCCGTGTTATTGTACCAGCAGCTGCAGGGGCGGTCGGTGGCCAGCTGATCGCGCTCTCTTTGGATGCGTTGCGAATTCCAGATGGTTTTAAAATCGGATTGGCGGATGGAGCCGACACTGACATGCTGCTCGAGGCAGGGATAAACATTGCCCCAGGGATCAATACGGGCCATCAATACCGCGGCAAAGCATTGCTGCTGAGGAAACGACCCGTGGGCCTTCAGGCTGTCAATCAGACGGTTCAGATAACCATCCTTTGAAAGCGGTGTTGCTTCGATTTGCTCGGCAATCAATTCGGGATCCAGATGCAAGTCGCTTTCGTCCATGCCGGTGTAATAGGCGTCGCTGCAATGATGCACCGGCTGAAACAGCACATCATCGACCACAGCCTCCCATTTTTCGTAGAATTCCCGCATTTCGTTCACATTCTGATTGGAGATGGTCATACGCACGCGCACGATCGGGCGAGACGAGCGGGGGTGTGATAGGAGCTTCCGGATACCGCTTTCAATCTGGCGGTAGGAACCCGCGACGCCCCTGATGGTGTCATGACTGTCGGCAGAAGCGCCGTCCAGGCTGACGGTCACACAGGTGGCTTTTGAGCGGCAAATTTGTTCGTGTAACGTTTCAATCAACAGACCGTTGGTACATATATTAACGGACATTCCCCTGCCGGAAAAACTGTTGATGATGTCAAATACATCGTCGCGCATTAACGGCTCGCCGCCGGCAATACTGATTTGATGAGAACCCATCTTGTGCAGCTCTGCGGCTAAGGCCTCATATTCATCTGCCTGCAGCTCATCGGTGCGGGGATCTTTCCAGCGCTGGCACATCTGGCAGCGGCAGTTGCAGCGATAGGTGACATCCAGTTCGGCCATGTAAGGACCGGCCGCCAATTGACGGTCCTGAGCATAGGCCAGCACATTTTTTCGCGACTGCCATGCCGCGGATGCAAAGCCTTTGGAGAATATGATTCGGCGATAATCCCAGAAGTTGTTAAAACGCATGGATGCGTGGTCCTATATCAAAGTAACTCGATCTGCGTTCAGAATATAAGTAATTGGTCTTAATTTTACCAAAGCGCTTTATAAATGGTTTCAGGTGTTCCGCCGCAGGCGGATTCTGGTGTCAGGGACTGGCTTGATGCCAATATTAAGGGCCGATTAGATTCGTGATTTCCGGGCCCGCATAATGTCATCTTTTGCTGACACCCGAAACCTGACACCTGACACCTAAAGGTGTACAAGATAATACCATCGAGCCCGTACTGCAATAGCAGATTTGTAATAACGCTTAGATTAACGCTTTTTTAACCACAACATGCGCCTGGTCGCGTTCGACGCGTAGTGCAAAATTGTACATATCCCGCTGCAGACACAAAATGGGGTCCTCGGCCGGAAAATAGGGGCTGTCGGCTCGTAAAAACCGCTGGGCGGTTTCATTGGAGACGATTTCTCCCAGGGCTTTGTTGTGATCGTAGTCCCCGGCACCCAGCAGATGCGCAATATAACGCGCACAGCCCTCATCCTCCGGGGCCCGCTCTTTGAGCTCCCACCCCATGGCCACTAGGCTGACCAATTTTGGTTTTTGGGCAATAATATAGTCGGCGGTGGCCCGGGCCACCGTATAACCGGCCACCAGAACCTCGTCGGCAACTTCCAGGGCCGCCAGCGCACCCTGCACACCGGCGGAGGTTCGTTGGACAACTGTGCAGCCTTTAAAAAAAGAAGGCTCCTTTTGACGAATTTGACTGGGCGAATTTCCCAGGTCAAAGCCTTCAATAGGGACACCGCCGATTTCGCCAACCAGCAGGACATCATTGCGGTCTCTTTTGAGCGCAAATGCTTCCTGTGGCGAGGCCACCAGGATCGATTTTTCAATGCCCAGCGAATACAGTAGTGGGGTGCAGGTAAACGCACGAAAAACATCGATGATGACCGTCAGCCCTCTTGCGGCTTCAGCGCCGGCCAGGAAACGGTTATGAATGACCTGCATCGCTACCTATTCATTATGGTTCTAATCGAGCGTTAATAATCAAAGGATATGGTATTAGCGAATTAGACTCTTTATTGCAAGTCCTGTCAAAATCTGTCTGAAATTAGGTTGAGCCGGTTGAGCCCGTTTGGAAGGTAATCCCCTCAGATCTTATCTTTAATCAGTAAACGGGCAACGGGCTCAACCGGCTCAACGGGCCAACCTAAAATATTTGACAGGCAACCATATTTTTTTTAATCTGGGCGGACTTTACGACCCAATTCAGGTATTGATAAACCCGCTATCGCTTTTTCTCAGAATCAAATGAATAAACTCAGCAACGGCCCAAAAGATCAAAATCCAAACACAGATTCGGCAACGCCGGTTGTTTTGCTGGTCGATGATAATGTCCTCAACCTTCAGATGCTGCACCAGACGCTGCAGGGTCAGGGATACCGCCTATTGAGTGCTAAGTCCGGTGAAGACGCCCTGCGGATCGCACAGCAGGCATCCCCCGATCTTATTCTGCTGGACATCATGATGCCCGGTATTGACGGATATGAAACCTGCGCGCGATTAAAAGCGGATGAAGCCACCCAGAATACAGTCATCATTTTTTTGACCGCTCTGCACGATACCAAGGAAAAAGTACGCGGTCTTTCATTAGGGGCGGTGGACTTTATTACCAAACCCTTTGAGCCCGATGAAGTCGTGGCCCGCGTATCGCGTCAGCTTGAGGTTCATCGTCAGCACCAAGCGTTGCTGACCCAAAATCAGCAGCTGGCCAGCCAGTTGAAAGATGAGCTGCGATCCGGCTCCACCGATTTAAACGCTTACCGGGAAAAGATCCAGAAGTTGATCAGCAGCGGAGAAAGTGACCGCCTGGAATTTAAATCCACACTGCGCTGGAATTTAAAAACCGATCGCTCAGAGAAGGGCATCGAGAAGGCCTGGCTCAAGTCCGTGGTGGCCTTTTTAAATACTGATGGCGGTGTGTTGCTGGTGGGCGTCACCGATGACGGGCAAATCCTCGGCACCGAGGCGGATCAGTTTGATAACGAGGATAAATATCTTTTGCATGTCAACAATTGCCTTCAGCAGCGTATTGGGCTGGAGCATTCCGGCTTTATACGCTTTCAGCTGATACCGGTGGAAGAAAAAAAGGTGCTGCTGATTGAATGCCAGCCCTCACCCTCGGCGGCATTTCTTAAATTTGGAAAAGATGAGGACTTTTATGTCCGGATCGGTCCCGGAAGCCGTCGGCTGTCCACCAGTGAAGTGCTTGCTTATATGTCCAAACGAAAATTGGAAAGCCAATAATCCTCACGCATTCAGACAGTGAATCCCACAGCAAGCAGGGCTGATAATTTTCTTCACCACCGGTTTATGCCCGCAGAAAAATTTTCT
The DNA here is from genome assembly GCA_030066985.1 of Desulfobacterales bacterium. Taxonomy (NCBI): domain Bacteria; kingdom Pseudomonadati; phylum Thermodesulfobacteriota; class Desulfobacteria; order Desulfobacterales; species Desulfobacterales bacterium. The sequence goes on along the minus strand of JASJAN010000004.1, from coordinate 85,859 downwards.
TGCCTGCTGCTGGTTGCATCATTTTCGTTTGCCTGTTTTTTTCTTGTAAAACCGGCTGGCTTTGGCGCGGTTGCCGCAATCGTTCATATTGCACCAGCGCCGGCTGCGATTTCGGCTGGTATCCAGAAAAAGCCAGCCGCATGCCGGATCGCCGCACTTTTTGACCCTTTTCAACTCCTGTGAAATCAACAGATCCGCAGCGGATCGAATCAACGGACTTAAAATCCACTCCAAATCGGCATGATCTTCCGCTAAATCCCATCTATAGCCCTGCGGGGTTTTGACAATTTTGGATTTCTTCATGGTTCGTGAAAAAAATTGATTGAATATTACCAGATCTTTATTTGGGGCGGCTTTGCCATCTGCCAGCGAAGAAAATATTCGATAAATTGTCTCCCTGAGCTGAATGGCCTGTTTTAAAGCCCAGGTTTGTTTTGCTGGCTGGCTTTCGGATAATTGGGTAATACGTTTGGCAGCCTTCCGTGACATGGTGCCGGCATGCTGGCTCCAAGCAATCAGATCCGCGTAGGTCTTCAAAAATTCTGTTGGCCGTTTCCTGCCGCGCCAATCCAGGGTGTTGACAAAATCCAGGCAGGGTCGACCGCCCAGAAGGCTCAAGTTGACGGCGTGTTTTTTTTCATCTGCCATCTGATTTCCTTCAAATTTTATATAACCATCAAAAATTACTTGACAGGTTAGAAAATGTGAATTAATAATATAACTGTCTAAAACTTAATAGGTGGTTATATGCTTGTCAAGCACTTTAATCTGACCTAAATTGAGCGTTTAAAATTTCAAAAAGGAGTCACGATGTCTTTTTTTCCAGTGAATTCTATCGATTTGTATTTTTTGAAATTTGAAACCCTCTGGGATTGCCGATCTTACTCCGCCTCAGGCGGATTAGATGTCGTTCCGCATAGAAAACTATAGCGAAACAACATCTGCCGTGTAGCTGCGGCAACCTCGACAATCGCTCAACTTAGGCCTGAAACAATAAGCTGCTATTGGCATTCACCATGCAACTTTAAGCCGGGAGGTGTAGTCAAATGGAAAATAATCATATTCGAAAGAAAACGACAGGCGGTTGTTTATGTGGAGAAGTTCAGTATGAAATTTATGGTGAGCTGAGGGACATTGTCAATTGCCACTGCTCTAAATGCATGAAATTTCACGGCAATTATGGCGCCTACACAAGCGTTAAAGTCGAACAGCTAAACATCATCCAGCAAAAAAGCTTGAAGTGGTTTAAATCAATCACTGATGAAACGCCCAATGTTCACCGTGGATTTTGCTCGGAATGCGGGTCATCGCTATTCTGGCACCCCAAAGATCAACCCACCATAGCCATCGCGGCCGGGTCATTGGTTGCACCGACAAAACTGAAAACAATGGGCCATGTCTGGTGCAGCCAGATCGCGGATTACTATAAAATCGAGGATGATCTTCCGCAATTCGAGGAAAGATGGATCACATAAAAAAGGAGATCAGAAATGGACGCTACACTCTCAAGCAGGGCTTTGCATGAAAGCATGGAAAAACAGGGTCTGAAAATTAAAATTGTTTCCATCGAGCATGTCAAAGAGCTTGAAACCGAAATAATGACCCTTTACCAAGAAGGATTGCTGGACCCGGATTTGTACGACGCCTATCTGGCCTCATTTGATTTTGCCTGCCACACGAAATTAAAAGGGGCTCAATCGCTTATCGTTGCATCCATCCCGCAGCCCCAGATAAAAGTTGTCTTTTCGCGCGAAGATAAGTCTTATCCGGTTGTTGTTCCCCCCACCTATTATTTTGCCATCGATAATGAAGTGGCGGATATTCTCAAAGCCGATCTTGAACCGCTGGGATACCATCTTCAGAAAGTCAGACTGCCCGATAAACTTTTGGCGGTGCGCAGCGGACTGGCGCAGTATGGCAAAAACAACATTACCTATGTAAAGGGGATGGGAAGCTTTCATCGACCGGCAGTGTTTATCTCCGATTTTCCATGCCAAGTGGAAAGCTGGGGTGAGGCGACCATTTTGGACAATTGCGAAAATTGCAGTGCCTGTTTGAAGGCCTGCCCTACCAAAGCCATTGGTTTGGATCGCTTCCAGTTGCATGCCGAGCGTTGCCTGACATTTTTCAATGAAAGTTCGCAGAATTTTCCGGACTGGTTATCGCCGGCCTGGCACAACAGCCTGGTGGGCTGTATGATCTGTCAGAAGGTATGCCCGGCCAATAAGGAGGTTGTTAAATGGATCGTGAACGGTGTGACTTTTGAGAATGAAGAAACAGATCTGATTTTAAAGGGCGTTTCCGAAGAGAAATTGCCAGTGGAGACAATTGAAAAGCTCAGGAAGTCCGGCATAATGGAATATTTTGATGTCCTGGGAAGAAATTTGAGAGTTTTGATTCAGCAATAGAATTTAAGACTCTAGAAATTGACAGGGCCTGATGAGTCTGATATTTTTTACTGCCTGCCCGCGGGTATTTCCCCATGCCCTTTTTGTAAAGGAGGAATTATGAACCAGAGAAGACTTCAGCTGGTTGCATTGCTGTGCTGTTTTCTGATCGGCCTCACGGCCTGCTCGCGCGAGATGGTGGCTATCGGCGCCACAGCGGCGGTGGGCACAGGTGCGTATATTTACGCACAGGGGAATCTCAAACGAAACTACGAAGCCTCAATGGATGATACCTGGAAAGCAGCGATTCAATCTGTTAAAGATCTAAATCTGACAATCGAATCCCAAAAGCAAGACGAATCCATTGGTGTTATCAAAGGCAAAATGACCGCTGGACAGAGCTTTACCATTAACCTAAAACGATTGGATGAAAATTTGACCGAAGTCGGTGTTCGCGTCGGCACCTTCGGTGATCGCAAAAGATCTGAAGCCTTTCACGATAGAATTTTTTCACATCTGTAAATTACACCAGTTGAATTTTTTGAAACCGGATGCGGTCTATCTATCTGGTCTAAAGCGACGCCAATGACGTCGCTTCATTTGTTTTATCGGTTTTAATCTTCAAGGGTTGTGACACCATGAAAAAAGAAGGCTTCCAAGACAGGCTTGCTATTTTAAGAGTAACAATTTGGGTTTGCTGTGCAATCGGGCTGATCTTTGCCGGTTGTTCAACAGCCCCGGAAATCAATTCTCCTGAGCAGATGCCATCTTACATACGCGAATTTAAGACCTTTAAACTGTATGGGCACATTGAGAAAAAAGACACTAAAATAGATCTGACTGCCGGCGAATATGTTTCCATTATGGTTGATGGCGAGATACGCCGTTGGAAAAACGCACCCCCAGCGGATGCAACTTACAGAACCATAGCAAAATGGATCAACGGCGGTTGGCAAACACTTTTTTATCATGTACACGGCGGCACTTTTGAATCCCTCACATCGGGCAGTCTATCCTTAGGTATTATTGACAACTATCACTTGGATAACAGTGGCCATTACGACATCATCATTATTGTCTGGAAAACCAAAGATTATAGCCAGATCAGCACGTTTTTAGAAGGGCTGCAAAAAATGAACCCCGAACATCGAGGTATTGCAGACGCCCTTTCGCAGGCTCGAGAACTAAGAGACTACGATATCGCCCAGGCAAAAGCGTCACAGCAAATTTCGGCAACTAAAGAAGAAATCAAAAAACTGGAAGACTCTAAACAGGACCTGTCAGGCGCAGCCGGCCAGCAAAATGCGGCCCAGGTACAAGAGCTGGAAAACCGCCTGGAGGAATTGACCGCAAAACTAAAGCAGCTGGATGAAATGACGCTTCAGCTGCAGCAGGAAAAAGAGAAATCAACTCAGTTGAGCCAGGAGCTTGAAGAAAAATCGCAGCGCGAAAAGGAATTGATGAGCAAAATCGGAGAAGGTGCCAAAGTGCCTCCGTTTGTCATCTTGACCGGTCCTGAAGACGGCCGCAAGCTGGAGGTTGATTCGGTGCGAATCAGAGGTGCTGTGGAAGACGACCGCGGGATCATGAATCTGGAGATCCTGGTCAACGGTCAGCCCGTGGCAACCGATGGCGTCCGAGGTCTAATAACGGTGTCCGGGGATGCCCCCCGCCGATCCAATTTCGATCAGGCGGTACCGCTGAACCATGGTGAGAACCGCATCAAGGTGCGGGTAACCGACACCGACGGACTGGTCACCGAAAAAGTGGTGAGCGTGCATTACACACCCAGCCGGCGGAACGTCTGGGCGGTTGTGGTGGGCATCAACGATTATCCACAGCTTCCGAAGCTTAAATACGCGGTCAACGATGCCAGGGCCTTTAAGCGTCTTTTGGTGGAAAAGAACCTCGTCCCCGCTGAAAATATTACCGTGCTGCTCAACAAGCAGGCCACATTGCGAAAGCTGAGAAGCGCCCTGGGAACCGGGCTGAAAGGGGCTGCCGATTCAGACGATATGGTCATCATCTTCTTTGCCGGTCACGGGGCCACCGAGCGCGATGCCATGAGCCTAGACGGCGATGGGCTCGAGAAATACATTCTGACCTACGATACCGACCCGTCGGACCTGTTTTCAACCGCCCTGCCCATGCGGGATCTGGCCCTGATTTTTAACCGCATCCGCTCCGAACGCCTTATTTTCATCGCGGACGCCTGCTACAGCGGGGCCAGCGGTGGGCGTACCGTCAGCATCACCGGTATGCGGGCCAATATTGCCGACACCTTTCTGGATCGGGTTGCAGCTGGCCGCGGCAAAGTGATTATCACTGCCAGCGCCGCCAACGAGGTCAGCGTGGAACGGGACGAACTTCAGCACGGGGTGTTCACCTATTACCTGCTGGAGGGTTTGAAAGGACCGGCGGACACGGACGGTGATGGGTTGGTTACAGTGGATGAGGCCTACCGCTATGTTTCCGACAGGGTGCCCCGGGCCACCGGGCAGGAACAGCACCCGGTCAAAAAAGGAACCGTTGAAGGCAGCCTGATCCTAAGCATCACCCGCTGACCACAAAATAGGTTTGCCCGCCGCTGGCGGGTTTAGCCCGTTGAGCCCGATATAATAGGAAGGTGTCTTATTCGAACTAACCGGCCAACGGGCAAACGGGCAACGGGCTCAACCAGAATACCCTGATGCATTTTTAAGATCGCTTTTAGTAGCCGAACTTGCGCAGGGCCCTGGTATCCTTCCGCCAGTTCTTCTGGACCCGCACAAATAGCTTTAAAAATACCCTGGTTTCCAGCATCTGCTCAATTTTTTTGCGCGATTCGATGCCGATGCGCTTGAGCTTGTTACCCTCCTTGCCGATGATGATGCCCTTCTGGGATCCGCGTTCCAGGTGAATGGTGGCCTCAATGTGGACCAGTTTGCCCTTCTTTTCTTCCTTAAAGGTATCCACTGTGACCGCTGTGGCATAGGGGATCTCCTCACCGGTCAGACGGAAAATCGTTTCGCGAATCATCTCCGCAGCGATAAACCGTTCCGATAAATCCGTCAGGGCATCTTCCGGAAAATACGGCGGGCCGGTGGGCAGCATATTCTGCATGGCTGTCAGAAGTGATTCGATCTGGGTGCCTTCGGTTGCTGAGATCGGTATGATGACTTCAAAATAATATTCCGTTGACCATTTTTGAATGACCGCCAGCAAGTCTGTTTTTTGGATCTGATCGATTTTGTTGAGCGCTACAATAACCGGTCGTTCCTGCTTTTGAAGGCGTTTGGCCAAAAAGTATTCCGAGGTTGGATCCGGATGGGCTGCATCCAGAACAAAAAGAATTAAATCAGCCTCATCTATGGCGGCCAGGGCCGTATCCACAATCCGCAAATTTAGCGTATCTTTGGCTTTAAATATTCCCGGGGTGTCGATAAAGACGATCTGTGTGTTGGGTTGATGTACAACGCCCAGGATTCGATTACGGGTGGTCTGGGGTTTTTTGGAGGTAATGGAAATCTTTTCACCCAGCAGACGATTTAGCAGAGTGGATTTTCCGGCATTGGGCGCCCCGACGATGGCGACGTAGCCGGACTTGAAATCTTCGTATGTGTCGGACGTGTTAGACATTTCTATTGCACCGCCCGCTGTGCTCAAGGCGCAGAGGCCGCAGAGATAATTTTTTTCTTTTGTTTTCCGTTGAGAGGACGGAAAACAAAAGACAATCCGCCTCCGGCAAGTAATATACAGATTTTAAGCATCAGCTGTTAAATGATACTATGGAAACATTTTGTTGCTGAATTCACGATAAAGTTAAGAATCAATTTTTATAACCCGCAGGGTTGAGATGTTTTTGCCTTGTCGGCGTCCATGCCAGGCCATAGCTGAAAGCGACGGCTGGTCAGCGACAAGGCAAATAAACTTAATTCTCTGCGGACTCTGCGTCTTTGCGGTCAATAATAAGACGCCAACAAACTTTGTGCGGAAAGTATCGTAAATACTTTTATAAAAGAAGGTAAGGGTTAAACAACCGATTGTAAATCGTCGAGCAGGACAAAGACGCTTATATTGGCTTAATGGTGCAACTTATTCGTAAACGAATGATTGAATTGCCTTCCAGAGGGTGTCGCGGCCGCGGCGGGTTTTTGCGGAAAAAAGGATCAGATCATCAGGATTGAGTGTCAGGGTCTCCGCAATGCGGCGATATTGTTGGGCCGATTTACTTTTGGAAAGCTTATCGGTTTTGGTTAAAACCACAATGGCGCTGATGGCATAGTGGCTAAGCCAGCCCAGGAGATTTAATTCCTCCTGCTGCGGTGTGCGCCGAATATCCATGATAGCCACCACTGCCCGCAGGGTTATGCGCCTGGAAAGATAGGTTTCAATCATCGGGCCCCATTTCTTGCGAACGGACTGCGGCACCTTTGCATACCCGTAACCGGGCAGATCAACGAAAACGATCTGCTGATTGATATCAAAAAAATTAATCAGTTGCGTGCGGCCGGGCGTTGAACTGGTCTTTACCAGATGTTTGCGATTGACCAATGTGTTGATCAGGCTGGATTTGCCCACGTTCGAACGGCCGGCAAAAGCAATTTCCGGCAGTTGTGCCGGTGGATACTGGGCTGGCCGGGTGGCGCTTTTGATAAATTCGGCAGATTTTATAATCATAAATAATGCCTTATTTGATCGAAAGCCTTTAGCCTCTCGCAAAGACGCAAAGGCGCAAAGATATTTAGATTTAAAGCATCATTCTTTGTGGATAGATAATCAGCTTTTCTCAACCACAAAAGCACAAAGTTCACAAAGAGTTTAACAATTTTTTTAAGTTTTATACTTTGTGCCCTTCGTGTCTTCGTGGTTAAATAATCAGTTTTTTCCTAACACGAAGAACACGAAGCCCGCGAAGTTCACAAAAGGAAGAAAAAAATATTAGCAGATTTTCTTCGCGACTTTGCGTGATGAATAAGATAAAATGGATCGATCCTTTTTGCTGCTTTAGATCATTTACTTTTTAGGTATTGCTCGAGCCGATCCATGCCTTCTTCTATGTTTTCCATCGAATTGGCATATGAAAACCGTAAATAGCCTTCGCCGTTATTGCCGAAGTCAATTCCCGGGCTAACACCCACATGGGCTTTTTCTAGAATATCGAAGGCCAAATTATACGAATCGGAAGTGATGTGTTTAGCATTGGCAAAAACGTAGAACGCTCCGGTGGGCTCTACGGTAATTCCAAGCCCCATTTCTTTTAACCGACGGATCATAAAAATGCGGCGTGAATTATAGATTTTTTGCATACGGGCGACATCTTCGGCGCCATGTTTCAGGGCTGCAATGCCTGCCTGTTGAACCATGGCATTGGCGGAAATAAAAAAATTCTGCTGCATCTTTTGCATGGGGCGGATAAACGCTTTGGGGGCAATCACATAACCCAGGCGCAGCCCGGTCATGGCGAACTGCTTGGAAAATCCATTGAGCACAAAAGCATGATCGGAAAATTCCAGAATCGAATGCGCCTGGCCCTCATACACCAACCCGTGATAAATCTCATCGGAGACGATATAAGGGCATGGTTCACATTTTGTCAGCTCGGCAATTTGCTGCATACGTTCAAATGAAAGTAGATTGCCGGTGGGATTGGAGGGCGAGTTGATAAAGACTGCTTTGGTTTGCGGGGTGATGTTTTCCCGGATGACTTCAGGTCGGTATTGGAAACCATCTTCTTCATATACCGGGATCGTTATGAGCTTGCCGTCCACAAATTTAACAAAATTTGGATAGCAGGCATAGTGCGGGTCTGAGATGATGACCTCATCTCCTTTTTCAAGCAGTGCTGAAAAAACCAGAAAAATCGCGGGAGATGAGCCGGATGTGATGATGATCTGGTCCGGGTCGACCGATACCTGATAATGCTGTTGATGATACTCGCAAATGGCCTCCCGGAGCTCAAGCAAGCCCAGACTATGGGTGTAATGGGTAAATCCGTCATCAAGGGCTTTGCAGGCCGCTTCTTTGACGCAGGCCGGCGTATCAAAATCAGGCTCACCAACCTCCAGATGGATGATGCGGCCACCTTGACGTTCAAGTTCCTGAGCCCGTTCCAATACATCCATGACAATAAAGGAGGTCATTTCGCGGGTGCGACTTGATTCCATTATCGGGTCCTTTTGATGCGCGTTGCCCTTCGACCTCGCTCAGGGTGGTGAGCCTGTCGAACCACGCGTTACGGATTACGTGTATCGATTGCCGGCATGACATCCTAACTTGCAACACGTAACCCTATAAAACTTTATTCAGCGGATATTCAATGATCCCTTCCGCGCCGTGTTTCATCAGCTCGGGAATCAGATCGCGCACGACTTCGGATTTGACCACAATTTCCACAGAATACCAGCTGGATTGATACAGCGGCGCCACCGTGGGTGCATTTAGACTCGGTAGCATGTCCACCACTTCCTCCATTTTTTCCTTGGGGACATTCATTTTGATACCCACCATTTTTTCGCCGCGCAGGGCGCCTTTGAGCAGAAGGGCAATTTGCTTGATTTTATTCCGTTTAGCGGTATCCTTCCAGGCGTCATGGTTGGCAATCAGCTGGGTATTGGTCTGCATGAGCTCATGAATCACGCGCAGGCCATGGGCCTTGATGGTGGATTCGGTCTCAGTCACCTCCACGATTGCATCGGCAAGACCGGACACAACCTTAGCTTCGGTCGCACCCCATGAAAATTCAACACTGACATTGATTTTTCGTTCTGCAAAATAGCGCCGGGTAAAATTGGTCATCTCGGTGGCGATTTTTTTTCCTTCGCAATCTTCAATTTTTTGAATGGGCGAGTCGTAAGGCACGGCCAGCACCCAGCGCGCCGGCCGGGAGCTCACTTTGGAATACACCAGATCGCTGACCACCTGAATGTCCGATTCGTTCTCAGCAATCCAGTCTTTACCGGTCAGTCCGGCATCCAGCGTGCCGCTTTCAACATAATTGGACATTTCCTGTGCGCGGCAAATGGCGCATTCAATGCTTTTGTCATTGATTTCAGGAAAATAACTTCTGCCATTAACGTTTATATCCCACCCTGAACGCCGGAATAATGCGATCGTTGCATTTTGTAAACTACCTTTAGGAATGCCTAGCTTGAGTGGATTCTTCACTTACCGTATACCTCCTTGGGGTCAAATACCGGCTCGCCCACGATCTGAACGGAGCCGTTTTCAACCTTTTTATGAAAACAACTGCGGTGCCCGGTGTGACAGGCCGCCCCGCCCAGCTGTTCTATTTTTAACAGGACTGTGTCAGCATCGCAATCGATGCGAATTTCTTTGACGATTTGCTGATGACCGGATGATTGGCCTTTGATCCAAAGTTCCTGTCGCGATCGGCTCCAATAGGTTGCTTTGCCTGTTTTTAGGGTTTCCTCCCAGGCCTGTTGGTTCATATACGCCAACATCAGCACCTCACCGGTCTTATAATCCTGAGCGATTGCCGGAATCAGACCGCCGCTCTTTTTAAAGTCGGGTGTCATCATTTTTTATAAAATCACAGGTTGAAATTGTACCATAAAGGCGTTAAAATTAAAGTTTGACATATGAACGAATTCAAAAACAAGCATGCAAAATTACAAACTTTTGTAACTAACCGTAACGTAACTGAATGTCAATTAAATTCTTTTAAACCGAAACCTTACAAAACTATCTAGATTCGTGCCCCTGGTGGCAAAAACGGATATTAATTTAACCACAAAGGCACGAGGCGGCACAAAGAAAAACAGATACAAAACATCTTTCAGTCCTTTTGTGAACTTTGCGCCTTCGAGGTTAAAAATATTCTGACACGAAAAGCGCTCAATTTTCATGAAAAGACTTAAGCTTGATCAACCCGGCCGTGCAGGTACTTGCTTGTGGAGATAGCCGTATAATGGCAAAGCGAAAAACCGAATCTGACGTGTTAAAGCCCAAGAAGCGGCATTTTTTCAGGAAATTTCTGCTGTGGTCGTTTTTGCTTGGGTTTATCCTTGTTCTAATGGGCGCGGCGGCCAGTGTCGGCGTCTATTTTTACCTGAGCAAGAATTTACCGCAAATCAGCAGCTTGACACAATATCATCCGCCGATCATCACTACGGTTTACTCGGATGACGGCCGCAAGATTGCTGAATTCTTTGAAGAACGCCGCATAATAAAACCGCTTGAGGAAATGCCCTCGGCGTTGATTAACGCTTTTATTGCCGCTGAAGATTCCCGGTTTTACAAACACAAAGGGATCGATTTTTACAGCATCTTACGGGCCTTTTTTAAGAACCTTGAAGCCGGGACGATAGTTCAGGGCGGCAGCACCATCACCCAGCAGGTCACCAAATCTTTCTTGCTGACCCCCCAAAAAACTTACACACGCAAGATCAAAGAGGCCATCCTGGCGTATCGGATCGATAAGGCCTTTAACAAGAAAGAAATCTTATATCTGTATTTGAATCAGATCTATTTGGGTCACGGTGCATACGGGGTTGAGGCGGCAGCTGAAAATTATTTCGGCAAATCCATTTCAGAGCTCAATCTGGCTGAATGCGCCATCCTGGCAGGCTTGCCCCAGGCTCCCAGCAAATACTCGCCGTTTCGGCATCCGGAAAGAGCCAAGCAAAGGCAGATCTATGTTCTCAACCGTATGGTTGCCGAGGGATATATTCCCCAGAGCAAGGCCAGCGAGGCCATCAACACGGAGGTGGAGATTAAGCCGCGCCGAAATTTGTACATTGAGCAAATCCCATATTATACCGAGCAGGTCCGTCGCTACGTAGAGGAAAAATACGGCCGCGAGGTTTTGTACACGCAGGGTCTTAAAATTTATACCGCAGCTAACATCGAGATGCAAAACATCGCTCAGGATGAAATTGTAAAGGGCTTGCATGAACTCGATAAACGCCAGGGATTCCGGGGACCGCTAAAAAGGCTGGCGCCGGAAGAGATCGAGTCTTTTTCGGAAAAAATTCAGGCCGAGCTTGAGAAAGATCCCCTTGTTGTTGGCCGAACCACCAAAGGTGTGGTCATCAAGGTCGATAATAAGAACAAGACCGTCACGGTTCGAATTGGAAATTCTTTAGGAAAAATAGCGCTGGCCGATATGGAATGGGCCCGCAAGCCGGATATAGAGGTGGCCTATTACGAGGTGAAAGTCAAACGCCCTAGCGAGGCCCTGACAAGCGGTGATGTCATTTGGGTTAAGGTCAAAGAAAAAACTGAAGAATCGGATGTATGGCAACTGGCCTTGGAGCAGGAGCCTGAGGCTCAGGCGGCCTTGTTATGCCTAGAGGCTGAGACAGGATTCGTTAAAGCCATTGTCGGCGGACGTGATTTTCGCGATAGCCAATTTAATCGCGCCTTCCAATCCAGGCGACAACCGGGCTCAGCCTTTAAACCGCTGATCTATGCCGCGGCTCTAGATAAACATTACGAGGAAGAACCGGAGCGATTCTATACCCCTGCTTCGGTGATCATTGATTCTCCAATCGTATTTGAAGATGAGGAACGCGATTTTACCTGGAAACCTAAAAACTATAAAGAGCGCTTTTTTGGTCCCACATTAATGCGTGATGCTCTGGCTAAATCGCGCAATGTGGTCACCATCAAGATCTTACAGGATATCGGCATTGATTATGCCATCGAATATGCCAACAAACTGGGCATTCATTCGGATTTGAGCAAAGATCTTTCGATTGCCCTGGGGTCCTCAGGTGTATCGCTGCTCGAATTGACCAAGGCCTACTCGGTGTTTGCCAATCGGGGGTATTTGATCGAACCGGTATTTATTACCAAAATCGAAGATCGTGATGGCAACGTGCTCGAAGAAATGTCACCGGAGCGCATTAAAGTCATTGATGAAACCACTGCCTATCTGATGACGCATTTGCTCGAAGGAGTGGTCAAGCACGGTACCGGCTGGCGCGTTAAAGCGCTCAATCGACCCGTGGCAGGCAAGACGGGCACCACCAACAATTTGTTTGATGCCTGGTTTATGGGCTATACGGCGCGCTATATTACCGGCACCTGGGTTGGGTTTGATGATGAAGCCCCGCTGGGTAAATCCGAAACCGGTTCCCGAGCAGCCAGTCCGATCTGGTTGGGTTTTATGCAGCGCATTGTGGCTGACAAGACGCCCAAAATATTTGAGGTGCCCGAAGGCGTGGTCTTTACCCAAATTGATGCTGAAACCGGGCTGTTGCCGATCCCCGAATCCAAAGAGACGGTGTTTGTCTGTTTCAAGGAAGGCACCGAACCCACCGAATACTCCCTAAAGCCAGGAGAGATTGCCGATACCAGCGAGTTTTTCAAAAAAGATCTCTAATCTGGCCGCTGGCTGCTTTTCTCTAACCACTGGCCTCATGTTCCTGCCATTTGTTTACGTCTCTGCAGTAGCTTAACAAAATTAAAGCGGATCATGTCATTTTCTGATCGGCGAAATGAATTACAAGCTGCCAGAGGCATGGTGAAGCCTCACGCAAAGACGCCAAGGCGCAAAGACTTGTTTGTTTAAAGCATTAATTCTTTGTGTTCTCCGTGACCTTCGTGGTTATATAAACTTTTTGTATTCACCACGAATAACGCGAAGCCCACAATGGTCACAAAGAGACTTAAAGAAAACATTAAACCCTTTTCTTTGCGAGCTTTGCGGCTTTGCGTGCGAATAATTTCAAACTTACTGACGATCGGTGTGCATCGAGGCGGGAAAAACAGCCTTGTGGGTTGCGAACTTTTGAGGCCAAATGATCTCTTGACGACCGTTGATCCACTGAACAAGGTAGGCCGGCAGCTTGTTTTGCTGGCTTTTTTGATCGTAGGCTTCAAATTTAATCGGCCCCAGAAGGGTTGTCATGTTCGTGCGGGCCAGTGCATTGCGAACGGTTGCCGGTATCCATTGATCAGCGCGCTTGAGGGCGTCGGCAATCACCTTTATTCCGGCATAGGCTTCAGCCCCGTAGCGACCGGGCGGGGTACCATGCCGGTCCATAAATATCTGATGAAATGCGCCCGCGCCGTGGTGGGGTGCCAATGGTGTCCACAAAACGGTAGATACCATATGATCTGCAGCTGTTGCGGCCTGCTTGGCAAAATCTGATTGAACAAACCCCTGTCCCTCAACCACAAACAGTTTCGGATTCAGCTTGAGGGCTTTAGATTGACGCGCCAGCAAGGCGGCGTTTTGTACATCGTCGGTTATGGCGTAAATTAGGTCGGGATCTTTGGCTTTAACCCGGTCAAGGTTCTGAGATAAGTTGCCGGCACTGGCTTCAAACCGTTCCCTGACCACCATCTTAAGGCCCAACGTTTCAGATTTTATGTAAAATCGCCTGGCCGCCGCTGAACTTCGCAGCGTCTGTGCGTGCACGATGGCAACTGATTTGATATCTTGCGCCACCGAAGACAAAAATGATGTCAGAACCGGCAGGTGTTCACTGATAGGTTGATTGATTCTGAAAACAAATTCCCACCCCTGCTCGGTAATTTTGTCTGCTGCGGCGCTGGTCACCACAAACGGGATCTTGTTTTGCTGAGCGATGGCACTTGCAGCCCAGGTTGCCGAACTTGAAACACCGCCGCTGATGACCAGAACCCTGTCCTGCCGGATGAGTTTTATGATGGCAGCCCGCCCTCCATCCGGCGTGCCCTTGGTGTCTGCCAGAACAAGTTCAATCTTTCGCTCCTTAATACCGCCGCCACGGTTGATTTCAGCGGCGGCCATTTGCACCGCGGTTTTTTGAATTTGGCCGATGGCGGCGTTGGGACCGCTAAGCGGCAAAAACACCCCTATCTTAATCGGGTCAGCAGCAAAGGCCCTGGAAAGCATGATCCCACTAAGCAAGGCTATACAACTGATTGTTATTGCTGCCTTTCTCACCACACTTATTTCCCTCTCATTGACATCTTAAGATTGTACGGTTACAGCGTTAAAAACCGGGCTTGAATCAGGGCTCAATTAATTGATTCTGCATGGCAAAGCGAGATAACTCCGCATTGTTGCGTAATCCGAGCTTTTTGAGCAGACGTGCGCGATAAGTGTCTACCGTTTTGATGCTGATATGATAGGCGCGAGCAATTTCACGGTTGGTCTGTCCCATGGCCAGGCGGCGCAGCACCTGCAATTCTCGCATGGACAAGGAATCCAGCGGGGATTTGCCATCCGACCCTTTTGCCACCCGCAGCGCCAGAGATTCAGCCGCCTCATCAGTGATGTAGCGTTGTCCTTCATGGATTTTGCAAATAGCTTTTACCAGCTGCTCCGGTGCGGATTGTTTGGTGAGGTAACCCATGGCCCCGGCCTGAATGGCACGAACCACATATTGTCCCTCCTCATGCATGGTCAGCACCAAAATCGGCAGTTTTGGGTGGCGGATTTGTAGCTGGCTGATAACTTCCAAACCATCCAGTCCGGGCATGGAGATATCGATGACCGCTACATCCGGATCTGTTTCTTCGACCAGTTGAATAGCTTCACGGCCATCGTCGGCTTCAGCGACCACCTCCATATCACCACTTTCTTCGACGATGCGGCGCAGTCCGGCACGCACAATGCTATGGTCGTCTGCCAGCAGTACTCTTATCAATTCCCGTCTCCCAGAAACGTGTCAAAAGTCTTAATCTTGATGGTTTCAGGTTACCAGTGTTCAGGTTTCAGGTGTCAGGTGTCAGAATTACGACTGGATGACGCGTGGAATATCAATTTCCGCATTCTATCATTTTTTTGCTGACACCTGACACCCGACACCTGAAACCATAATAAAAGGTTGCGCCTTGTAGACCAAATGCCTTAGCCACCCGGCTGTCCATCAATCGATACTTTAAAGGACACCCGGGTCCCTTTTTGCGGCTGCGATTGGACGTCCAGAGAACCTCCCACCAATGTGGCGCGTTCGCGCATACCTGCAACCCCCAGCCCTTCCGATTCAGACAGATGCAGTGCATCAAAACCCTGTCCGTCATCGGCCACCGCCAGGGTCAAAAAACCATTCTGGGTTTTAAGAGCCACCTCGACGTGACTGGCTGCTGCATGCCGGGCAACATTGGTCAATGCTTCCTGAGCAATCCGATAGGCAGCAGTTGAAATTGTCTCGTCCAAAAGGGGTATATCATTGTGTTCGAATACACACGCAATTTCGGTGCGTTTTTCAAAATCAGCCGTATACCACTCCAGCGCATCCACCAGCCCCAGGTCGTCGAGAACACCGGGTCGAAGGCGAAACGCCATGCCGCGCACATCCTCGATGTTCTTATCGATCAGCCTGCACATTGTCAAGGCACGCACAGCAGCTTCAGGGTCAGCTTTTTTCAAGCGCTCATGCATCCAGACCGAATCCATGCGCAGCGCGGTCAATACCTGCCCCAGTTCATCATGCAGTTCCCGCGCTATGGCGGAGCGCTCCTTTTCCTGATTGGCCATAATGCTGCCGGAAAGCCGGCGCAATTGCGTCTGGGCCTTTTTGACGGCGGTGATATCGTTCAAGATCCCGCATAAACCACTAATAGCACCGGATTCATCGTAAATGGGAAACTTAACTGCCAGATAGGTATGCCATCCGTCAGATTGCTGGATATGTTCTTCGAGCTGCAAAGACCGTCCTTCCTCTAAAACTTGCGCATCGCTGGCGCGGAATTGGTCGGCGAGTTTTTGCGGCAATATATCATAATCGGTTTTGCCCCGGATTTCGGTGTTACGGACCTCGAACAATTCTTCATAGCGGGTATTGACCAGGGTGTAGCGCCCGGCTTTGTC
This sequence comes from Desulfobacterales bacterium, assembly GCA_030066985.1. Lineage (NCBI taxonomy): Bacteria > Pseudomonadati > Thermodesulfobacteriota > Desulfobacteria > Desulfobacterales > Desulfobacterales bacterium. The sequence goes on along the minus strand of JASJAN010000004.1, from coordinate 69,722 downwards.
TTTGATGTAAACAACCGCCGGCGTATAGGTTAAAATATTCGTTATTTCCTCAGTCTGCTTGCGCACCAGACGCTCTAGATCCCTGGAGTACAGACTGAGTTCTTCTTTGGCCTGTTTTAAAGCCTCCTCGGCGCGATTTCGCTGGGTGACATCAATTGACACAGCTAAAGATCGTGCGAAGTTGCCGTTGGCATCGCGATCGGCAATGGCCGAAAGCAGAACGTCAATTTTTTCACCATTTTTTTTGAGAAACTGGTACGAGATATCCTGACAGAACCCGGTTTTGAAAAATTCAGGAATTACTCTGGTTTCAGCGTATTCACGGGAATCCGGTGTAAAAAACTCAGTTAACTTGCGGCCGATGACCTCATCGCGATCGTAGCCCATAACCTCCGACCAGTATGCACTGACACTGACCAAGCGGCCTTCAGGATCGATGGAGTGCAGCATGGCCGGTGTGTGATGATACAATGATCTAAAGCGCTCCTCGCTGCTGCGCAGCGCTCTCTCTGCTGATCTGCGCTGTCGGATTTCATGGCTGGCCTGACGGTATAAAAAGAAAACCGCTATACCGATCAGTACGCACAACGCCAGCACAATGGGGCCGGTGGTTTTAATCAGGGGCTCAATGACGGCCTGCGTGATGGCATCCAGCCTGCTCAGATGCACCACATTCCACCCCGGATAGTTTGATCCCAATTCCACCACCTGGATCTGGTAGGTGTTGCCATCACGGTCCAGGATATGATCATCTCTGGATTCCAGACCGGTCCACCTCCAGGGGCCGGTGCCGAATTGCAGGGATTTTTCAATCTGCGGGATATTATTCTCATTGTATTTCCACAACAGATGATAAAGCCATTCCTTGCGGTTGGAAATAAAAATAACCCCATTGGGATCATTGACCATCACAATTTCGTCCAATTCAGTTCCCAATTGGCTTTCAATTAACTCGATCGAAGCTTTGATCACTACAATACCGACAGGGGTATACCCGTTTTCCGCATACACCGGATGGCTGTAATAGGCACCACGCTTGCCGGATGTGGTGCCCAGGGCCAAATAGGTGCCGAGGTAACCTGAAATGGCATCTTTAAAATAGGGTCTAAAAGCAAAGTTTTGGCCCACAAAACTATCGGGCGCATCGCGATTGGTCGAAGCAATGGTGCTACCGGTGGGATCCATTAGGTAACACTCATCGGCAGCCAGCGTTTTTTTGAAATGGTCCAGGGTGATATTGGCCGCAGCCAGGTTTTCGGCATTTGACTCGGCCAGAGCAACCCGGAGCGTCTGCATGCCGGCCAGGGTCTTTACGGGTTTGACGTTTTCAGCAAGGAAGATGCTCAGATTTTTTTTAATGGTTCGCAGGCGCTGATCTGCTTGTCGCTCAGCTTCTTTCAGGGCAGCTTCTTTTAACGAAAAATAATACAGATACCCGCCGGTGGAAGCCGATAAAAAAGCCAGCAAAGACAAAACGATTAAAATGATACGAAGCTTCATGATTCATATTTCCGGACCCAAAAGCCGATTGCCCATTTTCGGCAAATCCCTGATAGGTCCCATCGGCAATATTAACACTTATTTACTTACACCAACCGCTTGTTCATATCAAATGGTTTAAAAAAAGTCTGCCGGAAGATCAAGTCTTATGTGTCTGAATTGCCTGATAAAATTGATTGAGACCCGTCTTCCGTCAATTGTAATTGGCCGATTGTGTTTTAACATTTGTATATAATCCATTTTTTGTTTAAACAGAAAGCTCAAGCGAGACAAATTTAACCACTAAGGAAACGAAAGGTAAAAGTAAATTTATGTGAGTTCCCTTTGTGTATCCCACGCCCGCCATCGCGAGACGCTCAGGCGAGGCGGGCGGGTTCGTGCGCTTCGTGGTGAGAAAATACCAGACGTATCCAGCTGAAGTTTCCCAGATAACCGCAAACTATTTTTATGTAAGAAATTTTCTGACAAAAGAATCAGAAATCATCTAATTGACAGTTTTTCCTCTTATTTTGTACCTATGAACACCGTATTATTGCAAATAGCCCTTTGTGTGCTGAATAGCATCGATACCCACCTCGCTCATTTTGTTGAATGACTGCGGCTAGGATCACTTTTATTCAATGGCTATTTTGCTGAAAGATAGCGTTGACTGCTGCTAAAGGAACTGGCCGTCCTGACAGGGTCAACCGTAATGATGCTTTCCACTGATCTGTTATTTGCCTTTTCGGCCGTGATGGGAGGTGGATCATGAAACTGACATTCAAAGTTTCATCTTATCTTGTCATCTTTTCCACGATTGTCACAGTTTTAGCCGCGCCGGTAACCGGTTCTGCGTCTGAACCCATAATTATCGGCGTCCCACATTCAGAAGCCTATTCCTATGCCGGTATGATGAAAAATTCGTTTGAAATGGCCCTGGAAATGATTAACAAGCAGGGCGGAATCAAGGGCCGCCCCCTCAAACTGGTGTATGCCAACGACCAGGGCAAACCCAAACCCGGAGAAGCCGCCATTATCGACCTGGTCGAAAAAAACAAAGCCATTATGCTCGTGGGCGCCTATCAAAGCAGCAACACCATATTCATGGCCAGAATGGCCGATAAGTTGAACCGTCCCCTGCTGGTGTGCACCGCTGCCGATGACCGCATTACACAAAGAAAATGGAAAAACGTCTATCGTCTGAACCCCCCTGCCCAGGGTTACACAACCGGGCTTGAGGATTTTTTTCTGAATAAAATCAAGCCCAAATCCATTGCCATCGTGTATGAAAACAGTCCTTACGGTACCAGTGGCGCCATGCGGATGATGTGGTTTTGCCGGGGCAATGACATCGAGCTGCGCGCCATCGAGCCCTACCACAAGGAAAGACTCAAGCCGGATTATTTTAAACGGATCGTGGTGCGCCTCAAAGAGAATCCGCCTGATGTGATCTACATGGTTTCCTACCTCAAGGATGGGGCCCTGCTGGTTAAAAATATCCGCGAGGCCAAAATCAGTTCTTTGCTATCCGGCGGAGCCGGCGGTTTCACAAGCCAAAAATTCATCAACACTGCCGGTGCCAGCGCTGATGGTTTGTTGACCGCAACCCTCTGGACACCCCAGTTGCGGTATCCGGGGACAAAACAATATTTCGATCAATATACGAATCGATACGGTGCTCCGCCCGATTATCATGGTGCTGAAGCTTATTCGGCTTTACTGGTGGCTGCTGAAGCCCTGAAACGAGCCGATTCTTACAGTCCCGAAGGCATCCGCGCGGCCTTGGATGAAACCGACATGGTGACACCTTTCGGGCCGGTGAAGTTCACCTCATATGAAAACTTTGAAAGGCAAAATAGTTTGCCGACTCAAGTTTTGCAAATCATTGACGGCAAATTCGAGTGTGTCTGGCCGCAAGAACTGGCGACGGCCAATTTTGTCACACCGTCTAAGTGAGCGTCAATATTTCAGTCAGCCGGTATGGTGACATGTCGCAATTGATCGGCATAAGGCATACCGGGGGAAAAGTTGAAAGGAGGTGGTCTGCAAGGAAAAGCGTGTTGATATCAATGATGATAACGACAGAAATGGCATTTCATACAATGATGATTCAGCGTTGTATGAAACCAGAATGTTAATTAACCAAACATTATTAGGAGAAAGATAACCATGAAAAGCAAACTTTTTACCATTCTGATTGCAGCTTGTGTATTAACTCTTGCCTTTTCCGGAAGTGCGTTTGCCAAAGAAAGAATCATCTTCGGCGGCGGACCGGCCGGCGGAACCTTTCAGGTGGTTGCCAATGGCATCCAGGTCTATGATCCGGTTAAAGCCAGCGGAAATTTTTCCGTCAAGGCCCAAACATCTGCAGGCTCGGTTGAAAATTTGAGAAAGACCAATGCTGGCAGACAGCAGATGAGTACGGTCTATTCCGGTCATGTCTGGCTGGGCCGCAACGGCCAGATGAAAAATGATCCCAAAAAATATGAAGATGTGCTGGTTGTTGCCTGGCTGTACGGCGCACCGGCCCAGCTGGTGGTTCGCCAGGGCTCGGGTATCAAAAGCGTCAAAGACCTGGTCGGCAAGAAAGTCGGTGTCGGCAATGCCGGCTCCGGTGCCTTTGCCAATTGCGAGCTGTTCTTCTCCCATATGGGTGTTTGGGACAAGATCGAGCGCAACGCCATGGGTTATAACGATGCTGCGGCGGCCTTCGGCAACAAGCAGTTGGATGCCTTCTGGCTGTTTACCGCCTTTCCGAGCGGTGCGGTCATCATGGCCGCTCAGACCAATGATATCGCTCTGGTCAACCTGGATGCGGATGCCGCAGCTTCCGGATTCTATAAAAAGTATCCGTATTTCGGCAAACTGGCGGTTCCGGCCGGCACTTACAAGGGTGTAGATTATGATGCCGGCTCTTTCCAGGACAGCGCCCTGTGGGTTGCCAATTCCAAGGTTTCCCCGGAAGTTGTTTACGAGTTGCTTTCCATTGTTTACTCGGATGAAGGCCTCAAGCACATGTACGGTCAGAAAAAGACCTTCAAAAACATGAGCGTAGAAACCGGGGCCACCAACATTGTTACCCCGTTTCATCCGGGGGCCGAGAAATTCTGGAAAGAAAAAGGCATGCTGAAATAAAACCGCAGAGCGATTTTATTTTAGGCTAAAGCGGTTTTACCGCTTGATCTAAGACGTGAGATATGGGTATAGCTCAAGTATCAGTTGATGCTGGCTATCCCATATCTCACAACCCATCACGGGAACAGCATCAATATCTTCCTTTTTTGAATTTCATGGCCGATCCTAAAAGCTATACGCAATAGAGGGGGGTAAAAAAGTGTACGACAAATTGAATAGATTCGAGAAAATTGTATTTGATGTGTTGGCCGTCTCGCTGGTCCTTTTTTACTCCTATTCGGCTGTTGTGCAACCTGCCTCCACCCAGTACCATCGCGGCATATACGTGATCATCACCTACATTCTAGTATTTTTGCTGTATAAATCCAAACACAAATGGCTGCGCGTCGTTGACTACCTGCTGATTTTTCTTTCCATCTTCAGCATTGGCTACTGGATCCTCAACTTTGAAGCCATCAACTACCGCACCGGTGCCGAGACGCCTTTTGATATGTTCGTCGCCATGATCGGAGTTCTGATCGGCATCGAGCTTGCCCGTCGGGTGGTGGGCTTTGTTTTTGTAATTATCGGAATTCTGATGCTGCTTTATGCGGTCTATGGCCACCTGGCGCCCGATCTGTTTGCCCACGCGGGCGACACCTTTCCGGCGGTGTGTACCAGTATTTTTTACAAAAGCGACGGCGTATTCGGGATCATGGCCAATGTTCTGGCCACTTACGTGATCTTATTTGTCCTATTCGGCGCCTTTCTGGAAAGGTCCGGCGCCCAGCGTTTTTTCATCGATTATCCGCTGGCGGCGGTGGGTCACCGCGTCGGCGGGCCCGCCAAAGTTTCGGTCATCGCCAGCGGTTTGTTCGGTTCCATATCCGGCAGCGCCATCGCCAACACGGTTTCCACCGGTGCCTTTACCATCCCCATGATGAAAAAGGCCGGATTCAGGCCCCATGTGGCCGGCGGCATCGAACCGGCGGCCTCCATTTCCGGCATGTTTATGCCCCCCATCATGGGTGCCGGCGGCTTTATCATGGCCGAGCTGACCGGGGTGCCCTATTCTAAAATCATGCTGGTAGCCATATTCCCGGCGTTTATGTATGTCTTCAGCGTGTTTGTCATGGTGCACTATGAAGCCAAGATGCACAATATCAGGGGCGAAAAAAGCGAACACAGCGCCTCTGAAATTCTAAAAACACAATGGCCGTATACATTGCCCTTAATCGTTATTACGATTTTTATGCTGACCGGTTATTCGCCGGCCTACTCCGCCATCCTGGGATTGGCCACCTGTGTTGCGGTCAGCTTCAAAACCAAAGAAACGCGAATCGACCTAACGGTATTTTGGATAGCCGCCTTTTTGCTCCTGGGCGGGACGATTTTACCCTGGATACTCACGCCCATAATGGGTGAGTCCGGTACAGCTTTTATGGAAAAAGTCTTTTCGGCAAAGCTTTTAGTGCTCTATGGCTTGATTTTTTCCGCCATTATGCTCGTTTACCGCAAATCCAGAGGAGCGGATGTCAAAACCGAACTGATGAGCTTTGTGGAAGCCTCTCGGGCCGGTGCTGAAAACAGCCTCAAGATCGGTGCCACCGTGGGGGTCATCGGTATTATTATCGGGGTGCTCACTTACAGCGGGCTGGTGCTGACCTTTGCCGATATTGTGATCGAGCTGGCCGGCGGCTCCCTGGTGTTAACGATTTTGTTTGTTGCCCTGGCTTCCCTGGTGCTGGGGATGGGGGTCCCGGTGACCGCCGCTTATCTGATTACAGCGGTGGTGGCTGTACCGGCCCTGATCCATCTGGGGGTCAATGAAATCGCGGCCCATATGATCGTTTACTGGCTGTCGCAGGACTCCAACATCACACCACCGGTGTGTATCGCCGCCTTTGCCGGCGCTACAATTGCCAAGGCCAATATGTGGAAAACGGCTTTTACCTCCTTTAAATTTGCCAAATTTCTGTATCTGGGACCCTTTTTATTCGGATATGTGCCGGGCTTTTCCTTAAACGGCAGCGCCTGGGATATCATCAAAGCATTTGTGCTGATTTTGTTTGGCACATATGCGTATTCCTGGATTTTGAGCGGCATCTGGTTTAAGTCCTTAAAAGGCATGTTTACAAAAGCGCCGGCCAGCTAAAATGTACTCTTTAATATATTTAGAGGCAAAAAATGGACCTTCCTAAAGTTGATGTCAAAAAGATATTATATGCCACCGATCTTTCCGAAAATGCCCGCTATGCCTTTGCCTACGCGGTCAGCCTGGCCGACCTTTACAAGGCCTCTGTCACCATGATTCATGTGCTGCCCGAAGTGCCGGCGCTTTTGGACCAGAGTGTTATCGGTTATATCAGCGAGGATCGCTGGAAGGAAATTAAATCCCAGCAGGTGGATGAGGCCAAAGAGGCCCTGATCGGCAAAAGGCGAGATCATCTGGCCATCAAAGAAGCCCTGCATCAATTCAGTGAGGATGTAAAGCAGCAGCAGGCGGGTGATGGGTTTACCACCGATGATATTATTGTCCAGCGGGGTAATCCGGTCGAGGAGATTATCAAAAGCGCCGAAGAGATTAAATGCGATCTGATTGTCATGGGAACCCACGGGCAGAGTACGCTGGAAGATGTCATGCTGGGCAGCACCGCACGGCGGGTGATTAGACGGTCGAAGGTGCCGGTGTTAGTCGTTCGCCTCCCCTAAAACCGGCTTTTAGGGCATCATCTCTTGCCCGATGGCTGCGTTACAAGCCGGTTCGAAATGCTCACGTACGATCGTGTACGCTCCACTTTCGAACCGGCTCAAGCCTTGCCCTCGAACAAGATCTAACGCCCTAAAAGCCGGTTTTGGTTATTTCAATCCTCGCGCCGAGCCCTGAACCAAAACCCGAGCATTTAGAAACGCGTTTAGGTTTATTTTAGTTGAGCCTTGTTGAACACCTTAGTGTTTATAAAAATCAAGACGTGAAATCCCGCCGGCTGGAGGGGCCCTCGAACAAGATCTAACGCCCTAAAGGCCGGTTTTACTTTAATCCTTGTGCGTGTTGAACACCTTAATTCATAAAATCAAGATGTGAAATCCCGCATTTATGCGATGCCCTGAACCAAAATCTAAATGTTTTGAAAAGCGTTTAGTTTTTTTTAACAAAATCGATTTGTTATTTCAGCTTGACAACTTTTTGTCCATATCGCTATATAAATTTAGAGGACACTGCCCGGCGATCTATTCTGCTCCTATTTCAGCCTCTTAACCATCTTATCAATGATCTGTTAAACCGGATACTGACCCGCAACGCGGTTTAATTTTGCATGCCAATCGACCTTGAATATGATCGTAAATTAAGGAAAACATGATGAAAAAAGAGGATCTTACCCAGGTGAAACATGTCGGGCCGCTACGGATGAAGAAGCTCAACGATGCCGGTATCCTGACCATTAAACAGCTTTCTAAGATACCGCTCGAGAAGCTGACGCGGATCAATAGCATTGGTGATCAGTATGCAAAACAGATCAAGGCTGCAGCGGCGAAATTCTATGAGAAAAAATCGGTTAGATCAGATCCAAAGACCACTTCTGCCAAAAAAAAGAAAACGGCTGCCGTTGATCCGATTTTTAAAAACAGAATGACGGTGCTCAAAAAACGCTTAAAGCAAGCCAATGAAAAATTAAAGCCCCTGGACAAAAAGAAGTATCTGGAACTTTATATCGAGTATAAGAAAAAAGCCAAAAAGCTCAAAGTTCATTTGAATAGATTAAATACCAACGCGGGCACGCTATCCAAAAAGAAGACCAAAAATATCATAAAAAAAGCCAATGCGTTGAGCGCTACCCTGAAAATTGCGGGCAAAAAGCCCAAAAAGAAAAATTATTTAAAAGTATTAGAGGAAATTCAGTCATTTTCCAGAATAGTCAAGAGAGCGCTCGAATAAATGACAAAAATACTCTTACTGGGAGATATTCACGCAAATTATCCGGCCTTAGACGCAATTATCAGGTATGTCCAGCCGGAGCGCTTCGATTGGATCATTAATACCGGTGACTTTACGGTGTACAGCACTTTCCCCAACGAAACGATCCAATGGTTTCGCGAGCGCAAAGACGCCATCTGTATACGGGGTAATACGGATCGAAAAGTCTTAAGAATATTGAAGGGCAAAAAACTTAAGAAGCCTGGAAAAAATGAAAAGCGAGTGATGTATTTTTGGACGTCTGAAAATCTGGATCCCGAAAATATCACCTTTCTTAAGACATTACGCAAGCAGACGGATATAAAGGTTGGCGGCTTCAGCATCGGGATATTCCACGGGACCCTGGAAGACCCGGATGAAGAACTGTTTCCCACAGCCCCTGAAAGCCGTTTCCAGCAATTGGCCAGGGACTCCGTTTACCAGATTCAGATTATGGGCCATTCACATGTGCCTTATTATAAAGTCGTTAATGGGGTGCATTTTATCAATCCCGGCAGTGTGGGACGGCCCTTTGACGGTGATCCCCGAACCTCTTTTGCGATCCTAAAAATTGCTTCCGGGAAGATAGGCGTGGAACATTTTCGAATTCCCTATGCCGTCAAAGATGTTGTCAGTGGTCTCAAAAAGCAAAAATTGCCGAATATCTATGCTAAGATGTTCAGGCAAGGAAAAAAGTTAAATTGATACCAGCAACTATCAGCGTGGCGTTACGTTCTAGTGGCCAAAAGCGCAAACATTAACCTGGGTCACGTCATTCCTATCGACACCGAAATGAAAACTATGGTAGAATAGCAGAAAAAATGCAGCCCTGCATTGGCTTGATCAAGGGTTTATTAAAAGCGATTTGTTAGCTTGCGGATATTCTTTTGACCCATAAACTGGAGGGTGACAACATGGCCAAAGCAAACAAAAAGAAATCCAAACATAAAAATTCTAAAGCCAAAAAATCGAAGCCGGTTGCGGTAAAGGGTAAGGCGGTGCCTAAAGCGAATAAGAAAATAAAGGCCAACAATGGGAAGAAAATAAAAAAGTTTAAGAAGAAATTGTCCGAACACACCGCCTTTAAAAATAAGGATAAACCGGACAAGCCAAGCCGTCGAGCTGTGTGGGTTAAAAAATTTACCCTTGCATATGAAGAGGAACTCCATAGGCTGCAGATCGAGCTGTTGAAGATGCAAAAGCATGTCAAGAACGAGGGTATGCGCATCATCGCCTTATTTGAAGGGCGGGATGCCGCAGGCAAGGGCGGTACCATTAAACGCATCACCGAACATCTGAATCCACGGGGCACGCGGGTCGTAGCCCTTTTGGCCCCTAGCGACAAAGAGCGCACCCAGTGGTATTTTCAACGCTATATTCAACACTTCCCCGGGGCCGGTGAAATCGTCCTTTTCGACCGCAGTTGGTACAACCGTGCCATGGTTGAACCAGTGATGGGATTCTGCAGTGATGAGCAAAATAAACGCTTTTTAAAAGATGTACCTTTTCTCGAAGAGATGATTGTCAAAGACGGTATTAAATTGTTCAAGTTTTTCTTTTCGGTTTCCAAAGATGAACAGCTGCGCCGTTTTGATTCACGCGAAACCGATCCATTGAAGCACTTTAAAATTTCTCCGGTGGACCGAATGGCGCAAGACCTTTGGGATGATTATACCGTCAGGAAATTCCAGATGCTTAATGAAACCAACCGAACCCTGGCGCCTTGGACGATCATTCGCTCCGACAATAAAAAAATGGCGCGGCTCAATTGCATCAAGCATATTCTGTCCCAAATCAATTATGAAGATCGAATCCCTAAAAAAGAACTTAAAACCGATCCCAACGTTTTGATAACCGGTATTGAGGAAATCAGATTGCTCGAAAAAAACTTATTGAAACCCACAGAACTGCCCGGATAATACGGGGTATTCCTATCGGCCTGGCAGCATAGATCGTACGCAACATTCTCTGTCGTTTTCTTGAAAGAAACCTATTTTAATTTCTTCACTGTGTATCGGGTCCGGGCGAGTCACCTAAATCAGGAATACATCCAGAAGCTATCTAATTAATAGAGAGGAGGAAAGGCCATGCCATTAGATCAGCCAATCAAAGAGCGAATGATTCCGATACAAAATTACGCAACCATAACCCCTGACGCCACCCTGCGCAAGGCGGCCCAATCGTTAAGAAAATCGTTTTTTGAATTGGATGGCGGAATGCGCACCGTAGCGGGCCCCCGAGCCGTTCTGGTGACGGATGAAAATGAAAAATTGATGGGAATCCTGGACTTCAAAAGTTTTCTTAAAAATTATTTTCCGCAAATCGGCGGACTGGGAAAGAAAATAATGGTCAAGGATATTATGCTCAAGGTCAAGGGGGCCATTGATGTGTCCGCTACCGTTGAAGAGGGGCTCACAACGATTGTTCAAAAAAAGATAAGCGTGCTGCCGGTTTATGATGGAGATAAAGCGGTAGGCATTGTTCGGGATACAGATATTTTTCTCGCGATTACAGATAGTTTAGAAAAAGAAAATTGATTTGCCGCTACCTGGCCTTTGGCCGTTAGCATCCAAACCTTTATACGAAATCTGGGATTCTATAATTATGCGGGTTAAAAAGCTATTGGATAAAAAAGGGCACGAGGTGTATACTATTTCGCCAGATGCCACCGTTTACGATGCATTGCAGCTTATGGCCGAAAAAGAGATCGGTGCGCTTGTGGTTGTTAAAGATAAGAAGGTGGTGGGCATTTTATCCGAGCGGGATTATGCCCGTAAAATTATTCTCAAGGGCAAATCGTCAAAGAAAACACAGGTTCGGGAGATAATGACCACCAAGGTCATTCATACCAGTCCTGATAAGAAAGTCGGAAAATGCCTGTCCTTGATGACCAAACATCACTTCCGTCATCTCCCGGTGCTTGAGAAGGAGCAGCTGGTCGGCATCCTCTCCATTGAGGATGTAAAGGTGGTCACCTGATCAAGATTTGCCAGGAACCGTATGCCTCCACTATTGAATAAGCCCCGCTGATGAGCAAACAATCGACTGGGTTTAACGGGATGCTATTTTTAGGCCGCTTTTGCAAGCACCCCCTCGCCGACGCCTGATGCCACGACCGTATTGGCCATTCGCTTGGCGTGATAATAAATGCGTTTGAGTTTTTCGATAATCTCGATTTCCAAACTGTAGGCCTCAAATTTACCTGAGTCTTCGCAAACCAGTCGCTGGGCCTGGTGCAATTCTGCTTCTAATGTCAGCCGCTTGATATCCTCATTCATCGACAGCACCCGCGTGGCATAATCTTTATCTTCTTCAACCACTGCTCTCACAGATGCTTTGAGCGCATCCGAGATGACGACATGAAGGGTGTTGATGACTTTCTGAGTCGCTTCGCTTATTGTTATCCCCTTTTCAATCCGCTGCTCACCCAGGTTCACCATATTGACCTCGATGACATCGCCAATATGCTCCAGGTCGTTGATGGCCCCCATGAGCAATAGCATTTTTTGCGTCTGGTATTCATTCAACTGCAGCTTGCTGACACTTGCCAGATAGTTGACGATATGCTTGTAGAGAATATCGACCTCTTCATCCATATCCCTTACGGCCAACAGCGCTTCCTTGTTTCCGGTGACGACGGCCGGCATCATAGCCGCATTCATCAAGTCAACCCGTTTGCCCATGCGCTTGATTTCATGTCGTGCCGCATCCAGTGCCAGACTGGGCGTATGAAACAGCATGTCATTTAAATATTTGGGTTGTATTTCTTTAATTTCCGGCAGGGGCTTATCCGGAACCAACCGGTAAACCAAGCGGGCAATTTGGGAAACGAACGGAAGAAATAGCAGTGCGCAGGTTATGTTGAAACAGGTGTGAGCATTGGCGACCTGCCGCGGTAGGACCGAAGCAGCAGCCTTTAGCCCTGTGAGGCCTTCTGCCGGTGAAGGAGAGATAGTGACCACAAACCTTGCGAAGGGTTCGATAAAAGGCAGAAAAATTAGAACACCGAGGATATTAAACAATACGTGAACGACCGATACGCGCAGCGCTTCACGGGGTTTGCCGATCGAGGCTAAAAGCGCCGTCACACACGTTCCGATGTTGGCGCCAAAGGACAAAGCGATGCCGGCCGGCAGGGTGATTAGCCCCTGCATCGCCAGCACAATGATCACTCCTGTGGTGGCGGAACTGGATTGAACTAAAGCGGTAAAAAGGGCGGCGACTAAAATGCCCCATACCGGATTGGACATCTGGGTCATCAAGTCCAGAAAGGGCTGGTAGGTTCTTAAGGGACGCATGGCGTCGCTCATGACCCCCATGCCGAAAAAGATCATTCCCAGCCCCATGATCATATAGCCGTATTGCTGGACTTTTTCTTTTTTAGATGAAAAAAGCATCCCAAAACCGATGGCCATCAGCAGCAAGGCGTACTTGGTGACTTTAAAGGCCACAATCTGAGCCGTGATGGTCGTACCAATGTTTGAGCCCATGATCACGCCGATGGTTTGAGAAAGCGACATCAAATGCGCCGTCACAAAACCAACCAGCATAACGGTGGTCACGGAACTGGATTGAATCACAGCCGTTACGATGGCACCGGTGATCATGCCCATAATACGGTTGTTTGACAGCATTCCCAGGATATCTTTCATTTTTTCGCCGGCTACATTTTTTAATGCGTCGCTCATTCGCTCCATCCCATAGAGAAAAAGGGATAATCCTCCGAGCAGCCCGATTCCCAGGAAAAACCAACTAATTTCAGTGTCTGGTGAGGTCTCTGCTGCACTGGCAGCAACTGGTGAGAACAATAAAAGCGCGCTTGCGCTCAAAAACAGGAGCACAACCGCATGACCCGAACGCGTCACTTTCATTTGTCATCTCCTTGAACTAGGGAAAATAATCGTTTACTTCTGGATCGAACCCTTTACGACCAATACCGGGATGGGTGACAGTTGTACAACCCGTTCGGCCTTTGACCCGATCAGCAAATGGGATAACCCGGTTCGTCCATGACTGCCGATGATAATCATGCGGGCCTTTTTCTTTTCTGCAATTTCCAGGATCCGCGTCACCGGTGTGCCAACCACTAATAGTGGTTCGGCTTTTTTAATCGATTTCTGATCCGGATGATCTTTTTGCATTTTTGCCAAAAATTCTTTCATCATTTCTTCGGCAACTTCTTCCATGGATTGGAGGAATTTTTTCTTTTTGCCTTTTTGAGCGTAAAATCCCGGCGCTTCTGCCGGATCATGGATAACATGGAGCACCAGAAGCCGAGCATCAATTTTCTCTGCCAATTGACTTGCAAAAAGGAGTGCTTCTGCAGAGAAGAGGGTAAAATCGACTGCAACCAGCAGGGTGCTTTTATCCAATTTGGCGGCCATTTTCATTCCTCCTGATAGAAAGTGTTGTCATGTTGGCACTTGCGTCTAAGAGCCTCGATCTGATGCCCTTAATATTTACTTAAAACACTACATCTTATCAACAAAGACAAAAAAGGGCAATCCAGCTTTATGGCCGGATTGCCCTTTCTTTTTTTTAAGTGGACATTCTTTGCTAAATTTAAGGCCGGGCGCTTATTTTCAATTGATGCTTTCTCAAGGAATCATCCGTGACGATATCTACTGTTTGGAGATCAAATTTTTGGCAGAGTTGTTTAATATTGCCATTTTTTAAGCCTCTCATTTTGGAAACACTGTGTGGATGAACATGCAGGCAAAGCACCTCTCCCGATAGATTCTCCGATTTTATGGCTGCGATGGCCATATCCAAAAAGATCTCTGAATAAACCAAATGCCCAAACGCTGGATGATACGGACCGGCTAAAATGGTCGCTGCGTTTTGCAGATCCTCTGATGCTTGAAGCCCCATCCGAATTACGCTAATTTTCTGACGTTTAAACAGCAGGTACAGAACTTTTACCTGGCTCACCGCTTCTGCGAGGCTCAAGGGAACGTAATCCCCTTTTTGGTACCAGGCCGCCAGCGGGCTGCCGGACAGAACCACCGTAGGGTAGATGCGGACAAAATCCGGTTTTAGCCGGGCAACCGCTCGGGCAGAGGCGCCCAACCGCTGGGCGCTATCGCCCGGCAGACCCACCATCAATTGCACACCCACTTCATATTCATTGTTTTTGAGAAGCTGTGCCGCGTTGATGCTATCTTCGGCAGTGTGGCCCCGGTTGCTGCATTTCAGCACGCTGTTGTTCATGGATTGAACGCCCAGTTCAATTGTGGATACGGGAAATTTTTTAATCAAGTCCAACTGTTGACCGTTGACGGTGTCCGGGCGGGTTGAAAATCGGATACTGCTTACGTGGCCGGCTGTTACGTATTCAGTTGCATCCGCCAGCAAACGCTGCAGCGTCTGCGTTTGAATTCCGAGAAAATTTCCACCAAAAAAGGCAATCTGAATGTTCTGGGGTTGTTGACGCCTATAGCCTAAAAAGTTCTTGATCTGGCGGTGGACATCCTTGCTTGCCGGCATTGCATGGGTGCCGGTAATCGAAGACTGGTTGCAATATGCGCATTGGTGGGGGCAGCCGGCATGTGGCAGAAACACCGGCACGATGAACGGACGACTTTCGGCGTCTGGCCGCTGGCCGCTGGCATCAGGATTCTGATGCCTGGCTTCTGGCTTCTGGCTTCTTGCGACTGACACTTGGCTTTTTTTCGCTAATTGCTGATTGCTGGACATTTTCGATATTTTTAAAGATGCCTTTAGAGGAAGAGACATTTTCACCCGGACCGAAGTGCCACCGCTAACTATTGAGCGCTATCCGTAAAGAGGCCAGCAGCGCGAGACGAACAGCCAGCAGCCATAAGAAGAACCGGTAACGTATTGAATGGCTTAAGCGACATGGAACTACGACGACTCGTTTAGCTGCTCCAACGCTTTATGAGCCGCATCCTGCTCGGCGGTTTTTTTATTTTTGCCGGTGCCCTGCGCTTCGATGCCAAAAACTTTCACAGACACCCAGAAGGTTTTATCGTGATCCGGACCCTTTTCTTCGATAACCTTATAGCTTGGAATGGCACCATGTCTTTCCTGAACCCATTCTTGCAAGCGACTTTTGTAGTCCTGGCTGTCGTTGGCCGAATGAACCTGATCGAGAATGGGCACAAAGTTTTTTTCGATAATCTTGAAGGTGACCTCATAGCCGCTGTCCAGATAAAGAGCAGCAATTAGCGCTTCATAGGCTCCGGCCAGGATAGAATTCTTTTCCATACCCTTGGTTTGAATCTCTCCTTTGCCCAGTTGGAGATGCGACCCCAGGTTAATGGTGCGTGCCATGCTGGCCAGCTGGGTTTCATTGACCAAATTGGCGCGGGTTCTGGAAAGGTCTCCTTCCTTCAAATGCGGATAGCGCTCCATCAATATATGGCCGACAATCAGGTTTAAGACCGCGTCGCCGAGAAACTCAAGACGTTCGTTGTCCCGCAGGGTTGGCTCTGATTGCTCATTAACATAGGAGCTGTGTCTCAAAGCCTCTGCGAGCAAGTCTTTTGATTGAAATTGATAGCCAAGATTTTGTTCGATTTCGTTTGAATTTACAATATCCATATGCGGTCCTGTGGCCAAATGATATTCAATATCCATTTGACAGGTGACAGCCAGCAAACGCTTTCCACTGACCGGTGCGGGCTTCATTTTGTGATCGATTTTATCCAGCGTTTAAGCGAGAGCGCTATTTAAAGCGTCATAAATTTTGAGCGGAATAAAAAGAGTACCATAGCCGGAGCCCATTTGAGTATCCGGTGTTAACGAACCGTGAAAATCTGTTCCCCCGGTCATTAACAGGCCAAATCGTTTTGATAACTGTGCAAACTGTTCTGTTTGTTCGGTGGTGTGTTGTGGATAATAAACCTCAATTGCGCCCATTCCGATACCCATTAAATTTTGAATGAGCTTTTCCATCTGACAATTGTCGGTGATATTCAGAAGTCCCGGATGGGCCAATGCAGCAATACCCCCGGCACCACGGATCATTTCGATCGCATCTTGGCAGCCGATGCGCTCTTTGTCGACATAGGCGGGTTTTGCGGTTCCCAAATATTTATCAAAGGCCTCTCCAATGGAAGCCACAACCCCTTTTTGCACCAGCATCTGGGCAATATGGGGTCTGCCGATTTGGCCATCGCCCGCGATTTGCTGAACCTCCTCCAATGAGACTGACATCTCCAGTTCATTCAGGCGCTTGATAATTTTAGGATTACGGCCTTTTCTGGCTTTCTGGATTTTTTTGAGCGCTTGATTCAATTCCGGATCGTCAAGGTGAAAACCATAACCCAAAAGATGAAAACTGCCGGAGCCCGGTAGAAACGGGGGGTGGGCGGCACTGATTTCAACACCGGATAAAAAATGTAAAGAGGGGGGTATCCCGCTCCGCAGGGCCTCCTTGGATCCATCAATTGAGTCGTGATCCGTTATAGCAATTGCAGCGAGATTGAGATTTTGGGCGTGGTCGAGGATTGCAGCTGGTGTCAAGGAGCCATCTGAGGCAGTTGAGTGTATATGAAGGTCTATGCCCACATGATGGTTATAATCCAAGAGCCTTTTCTAACGCCTCCTCTTTGGATTTACAATCAATGCACTGAGTTGTAACCGGTCGGGCTTTGAGCCTTTTTAACGAGATATCTTCACCACAGGAATCGCAAATACCATAGGTGTCATTTTCCAGGCGGCCAATAGCCTCTTTAATTTTCTTGATCAGTTTATGTTCTCTATCTCGTATGCGCAGCATAAAGTTGCGGTCAGCTTCAAGCGCAGCACGATCTGTGGGATCCGGAAAATTTTCCTTGGGTACGGTCATACCGGACACAGTGTCTCCTGCCTGATCCAAAAGTTCTTCCAACCAGTCCGTTAGCAATTTTTTAAAATAGTCTTTGTCTTTCTTTTTCATAAGCAAACCCCTAGTCTTTCCCCGTGCATTTGAGGACTTTCAAAAATTGCTTTCATTAGCACAACTCAAATTACCTGTAAAGTATTAATTCTGTCCTCGCTAATTTTTATCGATTATATCATCTTGGCGCACAGGCGACAATATATGATCCTTAATTCTTCCCGCAGATCAAGTTTACATCGGTCTTATGATGCGAAAACTTTAGCTATTTTAAAAGGTTATGCCAAATTTACTGGTATTGAACGGCAGTTGTCAACACAGTTCCTGACCGCCATCCCGGGGCTTTGTCATGTGGCCCATCACCGGCCCACAAACCGTTACCCCTATGCAATCTTGTTTCCAAGGACGTTGACCCGCCTTAAAACGGCACATATGTAAAAAGTTAATAATATCTATTGATTACCGTCTATTCCCAAAATGATCTGGAAGGCATTTTAGGGATTATGCCGTTTCGGTTAAATACTTATCAAGTTGTTTCATATTGCTGATATTATAAATTTTAGCCGGATAATCAGATGGTAAAATCTTTTTCAATAGGCCGGCAAGGACCCTTCCCGGTCCGACCTCAACAAAGGTTTCGATTTCTTGTGCGATGAGTTGACCCATGGCATCATACCATTTGACCGGGCTGCACAGTTGCCGCTGCATACATTCTTTGATGTCGTCTGCTTCGGTGACCACATCGCCGGTGACATTTAGCAGCACAGTTTTTTCAGGGGGATGAAAATCGATGTCCACCAAAACACCATTGAACTCTTTTTCGGCACCTTTTATGAGCTCACTGTGCCAGGCACCGCTGACTTTGAGCGGTATGGATTTGGCACCTCTTTGGGTGGCAAGCGCTGAGACGGCTTCAACCGGCTCCGGTGAGCCGGTGATGACAATCTGCAGCTCGCTGTTATGGTTGGCAACCGACACAATGCCTTGCGGCTGAATTTCGGCAACCAGTTGGTCCACTTCAGCAATGGGCAACCCGACGATGGCATGCATTGCGCCTTTGTTTTTTAGAGACTCCCGATGCATAAGTTCGCCCCTTTTGTGGACCAGCCTGATGGTGTCTTCAGCAGACACGACACCGGCTGCATTTAGCGCACCATATTCTCCCAAACTGTGGCCGGCGCAGAAGTCATATGCAACACCTTCTTTATTCAAGACCGCCAGACATGCCATGTTTACTGTTGTCACAGCCGGCTGCAGATTGACCGTTTGGGTCAAATCTTCCATAGGGCCCTTGAAACAGAGTTTTGAGATGTGCATTTTGACGGTCTCTTCGGCCATGTCGAAGATTTCGCGCACAAAATCGTACTCCTGATAAAATTCGGCACCCATGCCCACGCTTTGTGACCCCTGGCCAGGAAAAAGGTATGCTGTTTTGCTCATATAAACCCTCCGGATTTATTGTCCGTTGTTCGTGGCCTGTTGTCCATTGTATGCGTTGAATTATATTAAACGAGACGATTTTTCCCCAAAGGCCTGAATACAAACTTTCGACGGACGACTCACCACTGACAACGGACGATGTTTATTCATCCAACTTAAACAGTTTTCTCACCGAATCAATATAAAAGGATTTATCTTCACGCATGCCGTTGCGCTTCAAAAACTGAGTGGGATCGTGCAAAATTTTGTTGATGAGCGAATCAGCCATTTTGCGGATGGCGTTGGCCTCCTTCTCAGAGATCACGCTCGCCTGCAGGGTTTTTTTAAGCTCTGCTTCGGCAATGGCGGTCATTTTGTTCCGTAGCGCAATAATGGTTGGAACCACCTCCAGGCTCTCGTACCATTCCCGAAACCGAATGACGGCTTCATCAACAATGCGTTCGCCTTTAATCGCCTCTTTTTGGCGATCTTCAATGTTTTCATCTATGATCCCTTTTAGGTCATCGATGTCGTAGACATAGCAATTGGATAGACGGTTGACATCCGGATCGATGTCCCTGGGTACGGCGATGTCGATAAAAAACAAAGGCCGATTTTTTCTTTTGCGAATCACGCCTTTGACCTGATCGGGCCGGATGACAAAATCGGATGCTCCGGTCGAGCTGATGATGATATCAACGGTCTCTAAACTTTCGGGAATTTCTTCGAATCGAACGGCCTGACCGTTAAACTGCTCGGCCAGCTCAACACCGTTTTCAAATGTACGGTTGGCAACCCAGACTTTGTCGACCTTACCGCGGATGAGGTTTTCAACTGCCAATTCAGCCATTTCTCCGGCACCGACGAGCAACACTTTTTTACCCTCTAGCTCACCGAAAATTTTACGGGCAAGCTCAACGGCAGCATAGCTGATGGAGACGGCGCGATCACCGATACCGGTTTCGGTACGAATCTTTTTGGCCACGAAAAAGGTGCGATGCAACAGGCGATTCAAAATGACCCCGGAGGTTTTTTCTTCTGTTGCCGTGCGGTATGCTTCTTTAATTTGGCCCAGAATTTGCGGCTCGCCGACAACCATTGAATCCAGGCTCGCTGCGACGCGAAAAATGTGTCGTACCGCTTCATTGCCTTCATGGACGTACAGGGCACTTTCAAATTCTTCCAGCGGGATTTTGTTAAATTCGGCGATAAAGTCTTTGGTTTCAGCCACTGCCCTGGCGTTATCGTCTGTCACTACTAAAACTTCCACCCGATTGCAGGTTGAAAAAAGCAGGGCCTCTTTGATAAATGTTTTACGCATGAGCGAATTCAGGGCAGACTTCGATTGATCCTCTGAAAAGGCGATACACTCTCGCAGCTCAATCGGAGCGGTGTTGTGGTTTATGCCCAGTAATATGATATCCAGCATAGCTTGAAAAATTTATGTTTTTAATCGCGTTTGGTTTGCACCACGAAGAACACGAAGTTCACGAAGGATATTAAATTTTTATTTTTAATGCTTGTCTTTGTGCTCTTCGTGCCCTTTGTGGTTTTAATTAGCGCTTTTTTCACCACAAAGGCACAAAGGTCACAAAGTTTTTTTTGTATATCTTTGTGTACTTGGTGCTCTTTGTGTCTTTGTGGTTTATTACATATCAAATCAAATGGCCTAAAACCTGGTAAAGGATTCGTGGTGTCCTTCCATCAAAAGATTGACGCCCAAAAAAGTAAAAATCAGCACCACAAAACCGATAATGGCCATGATGGCCGAGCGTCGCCCCCGCCACCCCACGGTCAGGCGTCCATGAAGCAAAACGGCATAAAACAGCCAGGTAATTCCTGCCCAGACCTCTTTGGGATCCCAGCTCCAGAAACGGCCCCAAACCGCTTTGGCATAGACAAAGCCGGTGACCAGGCCCAGGGTGAGCATGGCAAAGCCGACGAAGATACAGACGTATCCGATGTTATCCAGCATTTCTAAGGATGGTAACCGTTTGAAAAAGAATCGATGTTTTTTCGTTTTAATTTCATTTTCTTGAAGCAGATACAAGATCCCCAGCCCGCAGGCCAGGGCAAAAGCCGCTTCACCAATGAAAATAACCGATACATGGCTGATCAGCCAAAAGCTTTTAAAAATTTTGCCAACCGCAGCCGGTTCGTTGGGAAGCTGCGAAACGATGATCATGATGATTGTCAGGATCGGTGCCGCAAATATACCCAAAACTTTTAAATTAAATTTAATGGTGATGCCCAAGAATACGCCGGCAATCGCCCAGCCGGCAAAAGAAAGGGTTTCATGCATATTGCTGACCGGCAAGTGCCCGCTTTTGAAAAAACCGTAACCAATGGTCAAGGTATGAAATAAGAACCCAATCAATAGCAGGAAAAAACCGCTGCGTTGCAGATAATCTTTTTGAACAAAGAGATACGCAAAATAGCAGACAGAACTTAGCAAGTACAATACAATGCTAACGAGGATTATCGCTTCCATGTATGCTCCATAAAGGCTTTGTCGAACAAAATGCTATACCACTTTACCTGCAAAACCTGAATTTTCATTCAATATTCAGGTAATAGGTCCTCAATTTTAAAACCCTCTCCCAATACATCATGCAAAAGGGCATTGATGCCTTTGGTGTTGTTGGCTTTGATCAGCCCGATAAGATCTCTGTCGATCAACTCATTAAACAAGGGTTTATGGGCCTCGGGTTCATGGGCCTGACTTAGCAATTTTTCGCGAATGGCGCCCATTAATCTCAGAAAATCAGCGTATTCTTTGCCGAACTGTGTTTCCAGCTCGAGCCGCAATTTTTTTGCCAGAGCCGGGCTTTGGCCCGAGGTGGAAATCGCAAACGTCAGATCTCCGCGGCGCACAATTGCCGGCAGGATAAAATTGCAAATCTCAGGTCGATCGGCAATATTGCACAAGATGCTGAGGCGCTCGGCGTCGGTGCTAATCTGGCGGTTTAAGCGCTCATCATCTGTGGCCCCGATGATCAAAAACATCTTTTTGACGTCATCGCTCTGGTACGGGCGTTCTTTTAATTGGATTGATCCCTCTGCAGCCAGATTTTTTAGCTGGGTGGTTGGGTCGGGACTGACAACGGTCACCCGGGCACCGCAGTCCAGCAGGGTGATCACTTTACGGGTCCCCACAGCGCCGCCGCCGACAACCAGACACGGACGATTTTTGATATTCAAATTTATCGGATAATACTTCATGCGTTTCGTTATTTGTTATTCGTTATCGGTTATTGGTCTGCTTCAATCTTCACCAATAACTGATAACCATTAACTTTTAATCTCAAGTTCCATGAGGTCATTGGCCAGAACCAGGTGGCCGTTGTAGCTTTTGCGGCATTCAGCAGCGATATCGACCTGTTCACATTCCGGGTAAAAATGAGTTAGGACCAGGTTGCCCACTCCGGCTTTGGCAGCCAATTCCCCCGCCAGCGATGGTGTCAGGTGGCCGGGTGACCGCAATTTGTCCGGAAGCGCACATTCGCAGATTAATAAATCGGTGTCTTTTGCAAGATCGATGATGGTTTCACAGTATTCGGTATCGCCGGTATAAACCACGGAGTAACCATCTGAGCTGGTTATGCGGTAAGCGACGCTCTCTTCATTATGCTTGACGGGAGCAGTGTAAACGGCAAAATCTTCAAATGAAATCGCATCGGCATTTTTATTGTCGAATTCGATGACCTCCAACAGACCGGGTGGCAGTTCAATCCAGTGACCGTATACGCTTTTCAATCCTTCATAAAAGTTAAGCAAGCCGCGACCACCGGCAACTGTCAGGGGCGTTTGCCGTCGACTGCCGTCCGGATACTTGGTGGCAAAAATAAGTGGCACGAATTCGCCCGAGTGGTCGGGATGAAAATGGCTGTAAAAAATATGGGATAAATCAAAAATGGTCGTCTTGGCTTCCAAAAGCCGCCGCATGGTGCCCGGGCCGCTGTCAAACAACATTTTTGAGGCCCCTGTCTGCATCAGCACCGAACACGAACTGCGCTCCAGCGACGGCACACAGGTCCCCGAACCCAGTATCGTGACCTTTATACCTGGTTGATTTTGCGCCATGTTTTATCCACCCGTTATGATTTAACTAACAGCTATCTCAAAAATGCATCTAATCCGCCGGAGGCGGACCCCTGGACGTGATCTACTATTTTTGAGATAGCTTTTACTTATATTAATTACTAAGTTTCCAATCCTAAATGAGAAATTTTTTCGAAGAGCCAGGCCGCACAAGGGTTTTCGTCAAGGCGTACTGTGTTGTACGTTGCAGACGAAAAACCCGCGGAGAACGCAGCTCTTCGGAAAAAGGGCCTTTTAGGATTGGAAACTACTTGGGTTCAGCGCGTCTGGCAGTCCTCCCAATAATCCAGGACAGCAATTTTTTATCATCCCGGGCATCCACGCGATCTTTCAGCTCACTCAGGGCTATTTCTGCTCTGGCCATGTTTTTATGGCCCCCCGCGTTGCCCAGCATGCCAAACCCTTCTTTGGCCACCTTGCCGGCGTTTTTTCGAATACCATCGTTGCGAAAAATGATGGTTAATTTCTTGTCGCAAATTCCGGATACGATACTCCAAGTGACGGTATTTACGCGCATAAAAAAGTCAGCAACCAATACACAAACATCCGGATTGACCACATTGCCCAGATGGACATAGACTTTGCCCTTGCGCCGGCGCATGTTTTGCAAGGCAATTTTGAAATATTTTAAAAGATCAAAACGCAGATCCGCCTGCTCAATTTTGCGAGCCAGATGAATATTGGCGTATCGGAATAAATATTGAAAAGCGCGTACATCTTCAATCTGGGTTTTCCCTTTAAAATCATTGGTGTCGGTCTTGATGCCGTGGTATAAACCCGTGGCCAACTTGGCGGATGGCTTTATTTTGGCGGCACGCAGATATTCGGTTAAGATGGTGGCGGTGGCCCCGTACTGGGGTCTAATATCCACAAAAGGGGCCTTGTAACCTGAATCCGGGTGGTGGTCGATAATGACATCTACGTTTAAACTGGCCATGAATTCATTATGGTCCGGTTGAGAGTCAACGATGACCACCCGGCTGAATTGGCCCGCGTTGATATCTTCAAAGGGGATCAATTTGACGCCCAGCAGCCGTATCATGGCCAGATTGTCCGGCCGATTGATGGTGTTGATATTTGATATGGTCACATTGGGCACCTTACGCCAAAGCAGACGACGTATCGCCATGGCACTGGCGATGGCATCCGGATCGGCATTAATCACAATCAGCACCTGATGGCTGCCGGATAATTGATCGTAAAAGCGTCTTAATTTTTCGGGGATTGATCGACCCATAAGAAATTGATTTCCTATAATAAACGTAAGGATATTACGATGGGTGAACCCAGATTACAATAGGATTTTCATTATTTAATGCGGTAAATAAAAACCCGGCTCCCAAAGAGCCGGGTTTTTACCTTAAATTGCAGTTAAGGGGTCTTGAATACGATCTTATCACCTTTAGCCTCAGCCCTAACATGCGCGCCTTCCGTAATTTTGCCTTCTAGAATTTCCAAAGACAGCGGGTTTTCGATATATTGCTGGATCACACGTTTCAGGGGCCTTGCCCCATAAACCGGATCATAACCCTGTTTGGCAATCAGCTCCTTGGCGCCATGCGATAATATAAGCTCGATATTTTTATCAGCAAGACGGTTGCTCAGTCGGGCCATCTGGATGTCCACAATCTTAAGAATTTCATTGGCGGACAGGCTCTGAAAGATGATAATTTCATCGATACGGTTTAAAAATTCCGGCCGGAAACTGCTCCGCAGGGCTTCGGTCACGCGTTTTTCCATTTCTTCCCGGTTGGATGTTGCCAGCTCATGAATCCACTGGCTTCCCACATTGGATGTCATGATGACGATGGTATTTTTAAAATCAACAGTGCGTCCATGACCGTCGGTCATTCGCCCGTCATCCAAAATTTGCAGCATAACATTAAAGACTTCCGGGTGCGCTTTTTCAATTTCATCAAACAAAACCACCGAATACGGCCGCCGCCGGACGGCTTCGGTCAGATATCCGCCTTCCTCATATCCCACGTATCCGGGAGGAGCGCCGATCAGCCGGGCAACGGAATGCTTTTCCATATACTCGGACATGTCAATGCGAACGATGGCCTGTTCGCTGTCAAATATAAATTCCGCCAGGGCCTTGGCCAGCTCGGTTTTGCCGACACCGGTGGGCCCCATGAAAATAAAAGATCCAATTGGCCGGTTGGGGTCCTGCAGCCCGGAGCGGGCCCGTCGCACGGCATTGGATACGGCTGCCACCGCTTCATCCTGGCCGATCACCCGCCGGTGAAGCCGCTCTTCCATATGCACGAGTTTATCGCGCTCACCCTCGAGCATTTTGCTGACCGGGATACCGGTCCAGCGGGAAACCACTTCAGCCACATCTTCGTCATCGACTTCTTCTTTGAGCATTTTGCTCGATTGCTGAAGCTCAGACAGTTTTTGATTGGCTTCTTCCAGGTGTTTTTCAAGCTCAAGGGCTTTGCCGTACCTCAGCTCGGCCACCCGGGCCAGATCGCCTTCTCTTTCAGCCAGCTGAGCATCGGTGCTCAGTTGTTCCTGCTCTTCCTTTATTTTGCGAATTGCCTGAATCAGATCTTTTTCATTTTGCCAGTGGCCTTTCATTTTGGTCAGCTCGTCATTCATGTCGGCCAGCTCAGCTTCCAGTTTTTGAAGCCGGTCTTTGGATGCCGGGTCCTTTTCCTTTTTCAGGGCCTGACGTTCGATTTCGGCCTGGGTAAGTTTGCGCTGCACCTCATCGATTTCAGCCGGCATGCTGTCGATTTCGATCCTGAGCTTGGAAGCACATTCATCAATTAAATCAATGGCTTTATCCGGTAAAAAACGATCGGCAATATAGCGATGCGAAAGGGTGGCGGCTGCTACGATAGCCGAATCCTGGATCCGAACGCCGTGATGGACTTCGTATTTTTCTTTCAGGCCCCTTAAGATGGAGATGGTATCTTCCACCGAGGGCTCTTTCACAAGAACCGGTTGAAAGCGGCGTTCCAGGGCGGCATCTTTTTCAATGTATTTGCGATATTCATTGAGCGTGGTGGCCCCGACGCATCGCAGCGTACCTCTGGCCAGTGCGGGTTTGAGCATATTGGAGGCATCCACGGCGCCTTCAGCGGCACCGGCACCCACAACGGTGTGAAGCTCATCAATAAACAGAATAATTTCACCTTCGGCGCCTTCGACCTCTTTCAACACGGCTTTGAGGCGATCTTCAAATTCACCCCGATATTTGGCGCCGGCGATCAAGGCCCCCATATCAAGGGCAACCAAGCGTCTATTTTTAAGCGTTTCGGAAACATCCCCTTCCACAATGCGGCGGGCCAGGCCCTCAATAATGGCGGTTTTGCCGACGCCGGGCTCACCGATCAACACCGGGTTGTTCTTCGTGCGCCTGGAAAGCACCTGAACGATGCGCCGGATCTCTTCATCCCGGCCGATGACCGGATCCAATTTGCCCTGACGCGCCAGATCGGTCAGGTCACGACTGAATTTTTCCAGAGCTTGATATTTGTCTTCCGGATTGGGATCGGTGATGCGCTGCTTCCCTCTGATTTCCCGTAAAGCCTGCAAGATGGAATCTCTTGTTACCCCCGAGCCGGTTAAAATCTTGGCCGCCTCACCGACCTTTTCTTCGGATATGGCCAACAGAATATGTTCGATACTGACATATTCATCCTTCATATTGGTGGCTTCACTAAAAGCCTGTTCCAATACCGCCTGGGATCTAGTTGAAATATAAACGTCCGCAGTTGTGCTGCCGCTTACTTTAGGGAGCTGATCAACTGCAGTCTTTATTTTCTGTGCAATTTCACCCGGAGAAGCGCCCAGCTTGCGTAGCATGGCACTGGCAATTCCATCACTTTCATCAAACATGGCGGCCAGCAGGTGCTCGGGTTCTATCTGCTGGTTGTTGTGCTGGGACGCCAGTGACTGGGCAACTTGTATAAGCTCTTGAGATTTAATGGTAAATTTATCAAAGCGCATTTATTCCTCATCCTCCTATATACACAGATCAGGTGTCTATTCGTTGATTTGTTTGAAAATAATCACATTACTATAAATGTCAATAGCATAAAAGTAATGTAACTGCAATCCCACAATGATGCCATCAATAGGCCTGTCTCTTTTCCTATTATACTTGAATTGCTAAAATATCCAACACTTTAAATTATGGATTCAATCCACCGACCAACCATGAAAGGGGTTTTCAAAACGCAGGCTTTCATACAGGGCAATGCCAACAGCCGTGGAAAGATTCAATGATCTGATGTCTGTGGTTATGGGAATGTGATAGGTGGCATTGGCATACATGTTCAAAATGGCGGGGGGTAACCCTTGAGTTTCGGAGCCAAATACCAGAAACAAGCGCGCGGAAGACGGAAGCGACCAAAATGGTTTTGCGCCTTTTTTTGAAAAAACCGCCACCTCTTGTGGCTGTGGTCTCAGGGTAGAATGCAGACTGTCAAAATCATCCCAAATCGTGAGATTGACACGTTCCCAATAGTCCAGTCCCGCCCGTTTGAGGTGTTTGCTGTCCAGCGAAAACCCCAGGGGTTTGATCAGGTGCAGATAGGATCCGGTGGCCACACAGGTACGACCGACGTTGCCGGTATTCCAATGGATTTCCGGGGACACCAAAACCACATGCCTTTCAACTGTGCTGCCTTCATTTTTTTGTGATTTTTGAGTCAAATTGGTTACTACTTTTTTAAGTGTTCAGGTGTCAGCATTCAAAAGTTTCGCCTGAGGTGGTACAGGTTTCGGGTGTCAGGTGTCAGGGTTCTGATTATTAAACCGAGAAATGAAATTTCTCTTGAAATACTCTTTGTCCACAGGTTTCAAGGCCAAAGTTAGGCCCCCGGGCCAAAGACTGAAACCCAGCGCCATATTTGGATTTGCCGTTTTCCGGCTTAATCTGGCACTAATCCCTACATAAACTGTATGCCCTGACACCCGAAACCTGACACCTGAAACCTATTTATACGCGCTTACCACACTGCGGACAATATTTAAAACCTGAATCCAACACTTTTCCGCAGCTTCTGCAGGTCCGTGGCGCTTCGGTTTGCTGTCGGGAGGGGTCCGGTCCAAATCCTTGGCCGGTCTGGGCGCAGCGGTCACACACGGTAAAGGGCTCGCCTTTTTTGACTCTGAGTATGGGAATAAAAAATAAGTTCAGGTAGTGATCGATGCGCTGTTCGTAGGCCTGGTCGGATCCGCACACCGAACACCTGCGCGGATTTTGATCCAATACCTTTTTTTTGGGTGAAACACCGGCGATGAAGATCATGGTTTAATTTTTAGGAGTCAGGTTTCGGGTGTCAGGCCTACGGTGGCCAGTCTCGGGCCCTTTTTATTCAGTAGCCACTACAGTCGCCGCGCATTATATCTCTTCTG
Organism: Desulfobacterales bacterium; assembly: GCA_030066985.1. NCBI lineage: Bacteria > Pseudomonadati > Thermodesulfobacteriota > Desulfobacteria > Desulfobacterales > Desulfobacterales bacterium. The sequence goes on along the minus strand of JASJAN010000004.1, from coordinate 41,439 downwards.
ATTTCAATCCCGTGTCTACTGACACCTGAATCCGCCTGCGACGGAACACCTGACACCTTGATTACGGCATTTTATCGAAATTGTGGTGTCAGTCAATACAATCATTGGCAACGAAAGTGATCTGTAAATGATGGTATTTTTTCTATGGATAGATATGGTCAGGTGCGATGAGGCGGGTTCAAAGAATGTGTATTTCGCACACTCTTCGGAAGTGATGACCGTAGATGGCTAAAGTAATGGCCAATGACAGCAATTGAGGGCGTTTACGCAACGTCCACAGCAAGAGCTTCCAGTACTGATAACGCTCTTTGCCGAAAACGCCCAGACGGATGCAGGAGCGGAAAAAAGCCATCAAGTCATGGATGTTGAAGGAAAGATCTGTTTTAGGGGCCTTGTACTCCGTCAGGAAAGTCCGCACCCGCTCGTAGTAGATTTTGGGTGAATAGATGTGTTCCATTATACGCTTATAGCCGTCGCTCAATACTTTGAGATCCATACGCGGGATGATATTGGTGGTGCCGTCGGTATTGCACGATACCAGGCCGGCCAGGCGGTTTTCCTTTTTTAGCCGGCTATAAAGCCGCGTGCCCGGGGGGGCATTCAGCAAACCGACCATGGCGGTCACGATGCCGCTTTTTTGGATAAAGTCAATCTGGCGTTGAAAAATGGAAGCTGTATCACTGTCGAAACCGACGATAAAACCTCCCTGTACCTGCAATCCGGTCCGTTGAATTCGTTTGACGCTTTCGACCAGATTGCGGTTTTTATTCTGCTTTTTGTTGCATTCCGCCAGACCCTCTTCGGCCGGTGTTTCGATGCCGACAAAAACCGCATCAAAGCCGGCTGCCACCATCATTTCCATTAAAAGCGGATCGTCTGCCAGATTGACCGACGTCTCTGTATTAAACCGAATGGCGTTTTTGTCTTTTTGCCAATCGATTAACGCCGGCAGCAGTTTGGCCTTTAGATATTTTTTGTTGCCGATAAAGTTGTCGTCCACAAAAAAGATATTTCCACGCCAATCCAGGTTGTAGAGGCTGTCTAGTTCGGTGATGATTTGTACAGCTGTTTTGTGGCGCGTTCGATGTCCGAGCAATGCCGTGATATTGCAAAAATCGCAATTAAACGGGCACCCGCGCGAAAACTGAACGCTCATTGCGGCGTAACGTTTCATATCGATCAGACGCCACAGCGGAGGCGGTGTTTGGCTCAGGTCCGCAAATTCAGCGGTTTGATACAATCGACGGGGGCAGCCCTTTTCCAGATCATGCACAAAAGACGGCAGCGTCAGCTCCCCTTCGTTCAACACAAAATGATCGACTTGCTCAAAGGCTTCGTGTTCATCTGTAAAAAGCGGGCCACCGGCAACGACACGCAAACCGGCGCTTTTGCAACGCCCAATCACCTGGCGCGCGGATTCCCTTTGCACGGCCATAGCGCTGACAAAAACACCGTCAGCCCATGTCAGGTCTTTTTCAGTCAATGGGGTTACATTGAGATCAATCAGACGCTTGGGCCAGTCGACAGGCAGCATGGCGGCTACTGTCAGCAGGCCCAGGGGTGGGAAAGCAGATCGTTTATGAATAAACTTTAGGGCGTGCTTAAAACTCCAGAAAGTATCCGGAAAGGACGGGTATAGGAGCAAGGTTTTCATCGGTACTCATCCATTGCCTAAATTTTGCCCGCCACGCCAGTTCTCAAGTGCTTTTATATGATGATTGATACGGATCTAAGAACCGGCAGCCTTATCCTGCGAAGTTTTTTCCTGAAATGTTTCGAACAGATCCAGATCATCAAACAAAAGCTCTTTTGAGGAATGGTCATTTTTGCCGTAAATTTCCATGACCGAATCGGCAATCACATTGGCATAAGTCCCAATGGGGTACAAATTATCCGTCCGCAAGATGGTCACCAGGGCTTCTTTGCCCTCTGAGATCGCCTTTTTGATGGCTTTTCCCTCGTATGTTTCAGTGCACAGCAGGGTAAAGTCATCCGGGGCAATTGCGGTGATTTCATGGCGTTTAATATTGCCAGCAACCACTGCGTATTCCTCAATGGTCAATTCACTTGTCTTTTCGTCGCGGGAAATAAAATAACGTTGTTTCATGATCCTCCATTTCATCAAATAAAAAAGCAGAGCCCATTCTGACCCTGCCTTTTGGTTTATACACTAGGCAGCGAACGCCTAAATTCGCTTAACGTTGACGGCCTGTTTTCCTCTCTGGGTTTGCTTTGTTTCAAATGACACCGGGTCATCAGCACGCAACGTAAAAAATCCATGGTCCACGATGCCGGTTTTGTGCACAAAGATATCCCCTTCTTCCTCGGATTCGATAAATCCGTATCCTTTTTTCTCGTTATACCATTTGATACGACCTTCAGCCATATATGACATCCTCCTGTGCTTTAGCATCTGTACGATTTTCTTGGGGCTGGCTTTCATAACATATGAAGAAGGCCCTTATCAGACAAGTTAATCAATTAAAAAGCAGTTTAATCTTGAATCAAAGATGAATCCCAGAAAGTGTACAATAATGACATTTTATAAGCATTTAGTTCAATTTGTTTATCATTAATCGGTTTTCTTCACAAGCTTTATATTCGGTCCCATTTGGCCGGCGGTCGCTGCTTTTTGAGGGGCGAAAGAAAAACGGTGCAAATAAATTATTGGCAGGGGTAACCATTTCTATTATAGTGGCCTGGTGCCAGAATACAGTCGGTAGGTATTGATTTAGTCGGGGAAATGGTTATATGATAATACTTTGTGCCTAAATATTGCATCAAAATTAATGAGAAGATGTGATAACCATTATGGGCCTTAGGCCATGCAAGTTATAGAGGTCCAACAAACGACCTGCTTGTAAAATGGATGAAAACCAGTATATCTCATTAATTTTCACCCGATGGAAGCCACCGACGCTTGCAAAATTAAGGCTTTTGCTGCTGCACAATGGTGCCTGATTCAATTTAAAAAGGGGTTGGTAATGGAGATCAGTCAAAAAGAGGAAAACGGAATTGTTTTTTTGGCCTTTAAAGGGCGTTTGGATGGGTCGTCAGCGATGGAAGCTGAACAGGTCGTAAAAAGCATTCTGGAAGGTGAATATAATCGGCTTCTTTTTGATTTTGCAGATCTTGAATATTTGAGCAGTGCCGGTTTGCGGGTCGTTTTAGGTGCAGCCAAAGAAATAAAACGCAAAGAGGGCAAATTTGTGCTTTGTGCGCTTAATGCGTATGTAAAGGAAGTTTTTGAGGTCAGCGGATTCGGCGCTATTATACCCATTACCGATTCTGTTGAAGCGGGTATTGAAGAAGTCACTTAACCCCCTACCTTTTTATATCAATCCCTTGAAATGCAATCTAAGAGGATCGGCTGAAGGAATTACGGATGCCAGAAAATAACAGAGAAAATGAATCTTTATTGCTTGTAGACGATAACCCCACCAATCTGCAAGTTCTCTACCAGACCCTTGAGACCACCGGTTGTAAACTTCTGGTTGCCAAAAACGGTGAAACCGCTTTGTCCATTGCCCAAAAGGCTTCGCCGGATTTAATCCTGCTGGATATTATGATGCCCGGAATCGATGGTTTTGAGGTCTGCCGCCGCTTGAAAGCGGACCCGGCCACAGCCAATATACCCGTTATCTTTCTGTCGGCTCTTACCGATACCAAAGACAAGGTCCAGGGCCTTCAACTGGGCGCGGTGGATTATGTTTCCAAGCCGTTTCAGCCCGACGAAGTTATCGCGCGGGTGGACACCCACATGACCATTCATCGACTCAAACGTGAAGTCGAAGAAAAGAAAGACGCCCTCGAAGATGAACTGCAAGCCGCCTCCGACGTTCAACGACGGCTCCTGCCCAAGAATCTGCCCGAGATCGAGGGTCTAAAGCTTGCCGTTCACTATGAAACCAGTCTGTATGCCGGCGGTGACTATTACGATATTGCCAAGATGGAAAACGACCAGTGGGGTTTTCTGGTAGCCGATGCCGAGGGGCATAGTGCACCGGCAGCCGTCATGATGGCCATGACCTGCGCGCTTTTCCGTTCCTACCCGCAACCGCCCGCCGAACCCGGTGAACTGCTGTATTTTCTGAATGAACATTTGTGTAAGGTTGCTGACCCCAGTTTTGTCACGGCTTTATACGTGGTTTACGACGCCGGCAGCCGCACCCTAAAGATTGCACGGGCCGGGCACCCGCCGCCGATGATCTACCAGGCGGCTGAGAAAAAGGCGATCGAGTATACCTGCAGCGGGGTATTCCCGATGGGAGTAGATCCCTACCAACAAGTGCCGGTGACTGAAGCTGAGCTGCAGCCAGGTGATCGCATCCTGATGTATACCGACGGGATTACCGAACGGTTTAATACGGACGGGCAAACCTACGGGGAAGATCGGCTGCTGCGGCTGCTTGAAGCCGGTGAAAACCTTGAGCCCCAGGAACTGCTTGCCGCAATTATGAAGGATGTAAACGATTTTGCCAACGGCCGTCCGGCGGATGATGATCAGGCGTTGTTATTGGCCATCGTAGAATAGCCAATAACGGTTGGCCGGTTTTCCCGTTTGCCGGTTAGGCGCGTTAAAGTCGGAATCCCACCTTATCTTATCATGCCTTCCTAAACATTGACTTGACAAATTCGTGGCACATAATTTTTTTATAATACGCTTGCGAATACATGATATGGGCTCAACGGGCTCAACGGGTTAACCGATCCCACCTATTTTTCCAATTTTGCAACCAGCTTCGCGATTCCCTCGAAATCAAAATCATCGGCCAGTTGAATGCATTGGGCGCTGAATGCTTCAAATGCGCTGGATTTTAATTTTAACGCCTCCGCAATGGTTTTAATCTGGGTGACATCTCCCATCTCAACGGGTTCCTTGAGTAAATCGGCCGCTTCCTTTGCCAGTTGCGGGGTAATGGCTGCCATAGCGTCTTTGGAGGGCGTTGCGGGAGCTTGCTCAGGAGCGGGGCCCAGGGATTGCACGGCCTGCAGGGCGCGATTAATGGCCGCTTCCAGGATGCTGAATTTTCCGTCAAGCTGCTGTTGAGAAGGTGACGGTTTGGGATCCCCTTTGATCAGTTTTTCAAAATTCGCGGCGGCGGCCTGAAGCTTTGTGGCTGCCAGGTTGCCGGCCAGCCCCTTGATGTTGTGAACCAGGCCATGGGCCGCGTCAAAATCACCGGCTGTGACGGCTTCTTTAATTTCGGCCGCTACGGTGGTGTATTTGACACCAAAATCCAGCAGCAGTTTGCGGTAAAGCTTTTGATTGCCCTGCAGCCGGTTGAGCCCTTCGGCCAGCTCAAAACCCGGCAAGGTATCGGGAAGTTCTGGCGCATCCGGTTTGGGTTCACCTGCTGCAGCGCTGGGAGCGGCCTCTGTCGTGGGCTCAGTCGGTGCGCGCTCATCTGGCGGCTTGATCCATTTTTGCAAGGCACCAAACAACTGATCCGGATCGATCGGTTTGGTGACATGCCCGTTCATGCCGGCCTGCAGGCTTTTTTCTTCATCACCGGCCATGGCATGGGCCGTCATGGCGATAATCGGTAATTCTTTAAAGCGGTCATCTTTGCGAATTGCTTTCGTAGCCGCGTACCCATCCATGACCGGCATCTGGATGTCCATCAAAACGACATCATACGAATTTTCTTTGAGCATATTGACTGCTTGCTGCCCGTCATCTGCCAGACTGACGATCAGGCCGGCGCCTTCCAGGATTTCTTTGGCCACCTGCTGGTTGATTTCGTTGTCTTCGGCCAGCAGGATTCTGGCGCCGCGGATTTGTTCGAAGGCCGCAGCGTCGTCTTGTTGGCGGTCCAGCGGGGATGCTGCGGATACGTCCTCGCCACAGGCCTGCATGACCGTGTCAAAAAGCACCGACGGTTTGACCGGCTTAAGTAAAAAACCATCCAGGCCGATTTTTTGCGATTTTTGCAATACTTCTTCCCGTCCGTAGGCGGTGACCATAACAATATTGGGAACATGGCTGAGTCGGCTGTTTTCCTTGATTCGCCGTGAGGCCTCAATGCCGTCCATACCCGGCATTTTCCAGTCCATGATGACCATTTCAAAGGGTTGATTTTTGTCGGCCTTTTCAATTTCGTCAATGCCTTCCTGGCCGGACGCAGCCAGAGCAACTTCAAACGAAAATGATTCCAGCATATCCCGTAATATCTCCCGGGAGGTCGGATTATCATCGACGACCAGGACCTTCATACCGCGCAAATCGCGTGTGGGCGTAAAGCGTTTTTTCATATCCTCCTGACCGGGGCCAAAAGAGGCCGTGAAAATAAAGGAACTGCCCTGGCCGGGCTCGCTCTCCACCCAGATTTCGCCGCCCATCATTTCCACCAGCCGCTTGCTGATGGTCAGGCCCAATCCGGTGCCGCCATATTTACGGGTGGTGGAAGTATCGGCCTGGGTGAAGGATTGAAACAGTTTGCCCGCCTGTTCTTCGGTCAGTCCGATGCCGGTATCACTGACCGAAAATTGCAACGTGACTTTTTCCTCGGTTTGATGGAGTAGTTTGGTAGACACCACAATTTCACCTGTGTCGGTAAACTTAACGGCATTATTGGCCAGATTTATCAACACCTGCCCCAGGCGTAAGGGATCGCCCACCAAAAAGTGCGGCACGTTCTGGTCGGTGGCGAATAGCACCTCGAGATCTTCTTTTTCCTGAGCTTTGACACTGATGAGATTGCCCAGGTTATCGAGCACATCATCCAGGGTAAAATTCACCGACTCCATATCCATTTTGCCGGCTTCGATTTTGGAAAAGTCCAGGATGTCGTTGATAATGCCCAGCAAGGAGTTGGCCGATGACCGGATCTTGTGCAGATAATCCTGCTGTTTGGAAGTCAATTCGGTTTTCAGGGCCAGGTGGGTCATGCCAATGACCGCATTCATGGGCGTGCGAATCTCATGGCTCATATTGGCCAAAAAATCACCTTTGGCCTTGTTGGCCTCGATCGCGGTGTGTTTGGCATCGATGAGTTCATCCTCCATTTGCTTGCGTTCAGTAATGTCGGTAAACATGCCAAAGGAGCCGATTTTATTACCGTCGGCATCAAAAAGCGGCGCGGCGTTGACCAGGCAGGGAACAATGCTACCATCCGCTCGATTTATTGAAACTTCATAAAGACCTTTTTCGTCCTCGCCGCGTTTGACTTCCTGGCGGTGAACGGTTTTGACGTTTTCCTCATCCAGGTACTGACTGATACTGCTGCCGACAACTTCTTCGCGCGGTCGCTGCAGGATCTCGCACATGGCTTCGTTGATATCCAGGGTGATGTCCTCGGTGTCGATCAGCCAGAAGCCTTCACTGGTGGTTTTAAGGATGTTGCTCAACCGCTCCTCATTTTCGCGGATGATGTCGTCGGCTTTCTTTTTTTCGGTGATATCGCGCACTGACTCGATGGCACCGGCCACCTCACCGGCAGTGTCATAGATTAATCCTGCCGTGGCGTGTAGGTATGTTTCTTTGCCGCCCAAATTGGAGTGATAGGATTCCCCAATAAGTTTTTCCCCAACCTTTTCAACAGACAGGTATTTTTTTTCGTATTCTTCATCCCAGTCTTTAGCTAAATCGATCAAAAGCGGCCGTCTTTCACCGTAAAAGGGAAGGGCATATTCGTAATTTCCCTTGCCCACCATGTCATCTGTTTTTGCGCCACTCAGATTCTCCATGGCCTGGTTCCAGGTGACTACCGTCCCATCGTTATCAATCACCATGGTTGGATCCGGCAAAAAGTTGATAATCTGGGATAGGCGCTGTTCGGAATTTTTGATGGCTTCCTCTGCTTTTTTGCGTTCGGTGATATCGTTTAAGATGACGATATTGCCCACTTTTCGACCGGCGGAGTCATGAAAAGGTGCGGTATTGATCTGCACATCCAGGGTGTCGCCGTTTTTTGTCAGTCGTTTGGTTTCAAAAAACACCGACTCTTCTCCATCGGCCAGCAATTTTTTAACTGCCGCCTGGGTTTCGGCTACCAGTTCGGGCGGCACAAAATCGATTTTCTTGCCCAATACCGCATCACGCGACCATCCAAACGTTTTTTCAAAAGCTGAGTTAACAAAAATGGTCCGACCCTCCATGTCATAAACAACAACTGATTCCGGTAGCCGCTCTAGAAGCATGCGATTTCGCTCTTCGCTTTCTTTCAGCGTTCTTTCGGCTTGCTTGCGCTCGGTGATGTCGTGGGCGACATGGACCACCTGGCTAAAGATGCCGGCCTCATCTTTAATCGGAAAAGTGGAAACTTCCACAATGACTTCATGGCCGTCGGCATGCTGGTGAGTGTGTTCCACGGTGCATTTCTGGCCGGTCTCTTTGGTTTTGAGCATGGGGCATGTGTGATGGGGCGGGGCACACATTTCTGAAAGGCTGTGGGTGAGCTCATAACACAACTGACCGACAACCTGGTCCCGTGGCTTTCCAACTTCTGCGATAAACGCTTCGTTGGCGTCGACAATGCGGCCGCTGTCGATTTCGATGATCGAAATGGAATCCGGGATGCTATCGATGACGGTCTCGATAAAATCTTTTTGCTTGCGCAGGGCATCCTGCTTTTCTTGTAATTCGGCTGTGCGCTCTTCAACCAGGTCTTCGAGGTGATCGCGGTGTTTTTTAAGTTCGGCTTCCGATTTCTTCAACGCGGATTCGGCCTGGTCTATGGAACCAATCATTTCATTAAACGACTGACCCAGACTACCGAGTTCGTCATTGGATTTTATGCCAATCCGGTAATCGAGCTCACCGGTCTGTTTGATGTGGTCGGTCCCATCGTTGAGCAGCTTTAAGGGCTTGATCACAAAATGCTGCAGACCCATCATTGTCAGGATACTGAGCAGCAAAAGCGAAACAAATAATGCTGCCAGGATTTTTAAAACAAATATCCAAATCACCTTGTTGATTTCGGTAACCGGCACAATGGCGGCCATCTTCCATTCCATCAAAGGCGAGGTATAATAAAATGCATACAGCTCCTGCCCATCCCTCTCGAAAACCGCTAGTCCATCGATATTGGTATACAGATTTTCAAAAAGCTGGGGGTCGGTCTTTTTTAGGTCAGTAAAAAGAAGCGCTTGTTTGGGGGTAGCCAGAACAGTTCCTTTTTCATCCGCCAGCGCCACGTAGCCGTTATAATCCAGCTTGATATTGGATATATACTGAGTCAGCTCATTTAATGTGATTGAAGTGCCCACAACCCCGTAAAATTCGTCCGCGTCATCAACCAGGGCTTTGACGAATCCAATGCTGATATCGGGACTGGTGACCGAGCGAAACGGCGGTGTGCGCACAACCGTACCGGGATTTTCTTTGGCCAGTTTATACCAGGGCCGGACACGAGGATCATAGCGGGTGGGCCGGGCGCGTGGGTGAGAGCGGACAAAGCTGCCGTTTTCACGGCCCATATAGACCGAATGGACATAGGGATGGGTCGTGCGATAGCCGTTTAAGATCGAAATGATGCGCTGCTCTATATCCCCGTAGTCGTACTCAAAGGTTTTTTCGTCCGCTTCCAGAAAAGAAGTAAAATTTTGATCTTGGCGGGAGCGCACGAATTCATTTTGTGCAATCGCTTCCAGATCATGCTCCATGCCCTTGATTAAACGGGTCAGCCCGAAATCAATGTGTTTCAGCTGTTGTTGATAATTCCTGGTGATGCGGTCAATGGTAATATCTTTTAGTGCCGTTGCCAGAAAGCTGCCGATGACCAGCATGATAAACAACGCCGCTCCGGCGTACAATAGCAGTAATTTGTGTTTAAGCTTCATGGTGTTTTCCTAAAAGAGGTTTGCCGGTTGCGCCCGTTGGAAAAGGACTAGGATCGAATCTTATTTTTTAAACCGGCAAACGGGCAATGGCTTCACAGGGGTTTTAAGATAGCTTTTATTTAAGTTGAGCGATTGTCGAGGTCAAAGATCCGCCTTAGGAGGATTGCCGCCCTGTTAGGGCAGAGCTGAAAGCGAAGCCCAAAGCTACACGGCAGATGTTGTTCCGCTATAGTTTTCTATGCGGAATAGCATCTAATCCGCCTGAGGCGGAGTAAGATCGGCAATCCCGAAGGTTTTCAAATTTAAAAATATAAGGATGGATAGAATTCCTCATAACAAAGATTTATCTCAATTTTTAAATTTGAAACGCTCAACTTAAATTACTTCTGCGTTAAGACCTCCACCCCCGTCCAATCCTCCGGCACCCCGTTGACCATATAGTTGGCGGAGCGTTTCAGATAAATGCGGGCGGCGCGATCCTCGGGGTGTTTCTCCAAAACCTGGTTAAACTTGACGCTGGCCTCGGAGAATTTGCGGTCATAATACAGACAAAGCCCCTGTTCAAAATCGTCTTTGGTCTGCTCTTTTAGCTCAATGGTGGCGGGTGGGTCACCGTCAAAGACCTCATGCACCGAGACCGGGTCTTTTTTGCCTTTAACCTGAACTTTGTCGACAAAACGATGTTTATATTTGTCTGGATCTATTAACTGTTTGAGGGTGGGCTCACTGATGCTGATCGAAGATCCATATACGCGGGTTAATCCTTCCAGGCGCGAGGCCAGATTGACCGCATCGGCCACAACGGTGCCCTGCATGCGCTCTGCGTGGCCGATGATACCCAGCATCAAATCACCAATATGCAGCCCGACGCCTATGCCGATGGGCTGATAACCTTTTTTCTGGCGGTCGTTGTTGTATTCTGCAACGGCTGCATGCATGGCAATCGCCGCCTGAACACCGTCATCCGCTGAATCCGGGAACAGCGCCAGCATGCCGTCACCCTGGAAATTGTCGATAAATCCCTGGTGGGCAGTTATGACCGGGCTGATCCGATTTAAAAAAGCATTGATAAAGTTAAAACTCTCTTGGGCGGTCATGTCTTCTGAAAGGGTGGTCCAGCCCCGGATGTCCGAAAACAACACGGTCATCTGCTGGGCGGTTTGATCTCCCAGGATAACGTCTAAGATACTTTCCTTCATCAGCAGGTTTAAAAACTCCCGGGGAACAAAACGCTGATAGGCACGATTGAGCTCTTCCAACTGAGTTGTTCGCTTTTTGACACGTTCTTCCAGTAGATCGTTGGCTTCCTGAAGCTTTTTGTTAAGCCGGTATATCGTAAGGTGAGTGTTGACGCGGGCGATGACTTCATCCGGCTGAAACGGCTTGGTCACATAATCCACTGCCCCCAGGTCCAGCCCCTGCACCTTGTCCTTGGTTTCGGTCAGCGCTGAAAGAAAAATAACGGGTATCTCTGCAGTGGCCGGATTGGCTTTTAACTGGCGGCAGACTTCATAGCCATCGATTTCCGGCATCATAATGTCCAGCAATATCAGATTCGGCTGGGCTTTGCCGGCGATGGACAGGGCTGATTTGCCGTCCTTGGCAATCAGCAGTTTATAGCCGCGGCCATCAAGGGTTTCAAACAGCAGCTGAAGATTGGTGGGGTTGTCGTCCACCAGCAAGATGGCTTCTTCTGCATTTTTATCTTCGGTCATCATTTATGCGCCCCGATTATAAATAACCTGGCCGGTTTTACTTTAGGTGTCAGGTGTCAACTTTTGTTGCTCCTGGCTTCTCGCTTCTTGCTTCGACTCGGCTGAGCCCCTCGGCCGTGAGCTCAGGGCCGAACGGCTCGTCGCAGGCTGGCAGGAGGCAGCGAATCATTTGCCAGTGGCTAGGAGCCAGTGGCATTACGTTGTCTAAAGAATTCAATTGCAACAACGTATACTGCAAAGCTTTTGTAACCAATTCCTAAAACACTTTGCTATGATGATACTTCCGTCATGCCTTCATCAAGGGTATCTTTGATAGGAATCATGGCGTTAAACCCACTGATCTCAAAAATTTCATAAACGTATTCTTTGAGGGCGGCAAGTGCTACTTTGCCTTCTCTGCGCCGGATTTCCTTGGCGGCCCCCAGGATAACACGCAACCCACCACTGCTGAGGTACTCCAGTTCGCTTAAGTCAAAAAGCAACCGGTTTTGTTCTTCTCCCAACGCTTTTTTGATTTCATCTTCGGCAACTGGTGCATTTGCAGCGTCAAGGCGGCCGTCAATGCTAACGATTAACACGCCGTTCTCCACTTTGTTTTGAATCTCCATTGTCTACTCCTTTAATCCCTGAATTTTATATGAAATCGAATGCTAAGTTAGACACGATGTTTTGGTATCACTCTAAGCATATTATCTAAATAAACAATATATTGATTTCAATAATTAATAAATGCCTCCGACTTGACCGCCTCTGGAGGGCGCGTGCAACCTGCAGGCGCTAAGTAAATTAAAATCTATCATTATTTAAGTATCTTGTACTTTTTCAACACCACATTGTCAATATGCGATTAAAGCCTACGGCCAAAGGCGCAGGGCGCACGGTAAAACAACAAAAAAAGTTGAACAGGGGCAGTAGAATAAGGAATATCTGGCGGGCGCTACATGTGTAATGCTGGCAATTTAATGGGTGTTAATTGGAATTGTCTTTGGATTGGCGTTTCAATTCAACAGCCAGCATGCTGACAAGAACGTTAATAGTGAAAGGTTTATCTATAAGTTGATGAATGCCGCTGCGAATGGCTTCGGAAACAAAGCGGTCGTCGCGGTAGGCGGTGATCAGAAACCGAATCGCTTTGGGGTGGGTGACGGAGGTCAGTTTTAAAAAATCCAAACCGTTGATACCGGGCAAGCGCAAATCACTGATGATGATATTAAACTGCCGGTCTTTCACGGCCTGAAGGCCGTCTTCAGCATTTTCGACCACATGCAGCTCACAGCCACGGGTTCGAAAGGCCAGATCAACGGAGTTGCGAATAAACTCATCGTCATCGACCAGCAGGGTCTTCGCTTTTTTCAGTTCTTCAAATGGGTCCATATTTAAGGTTCAAAGGTTCAGGGTTCAAAGGTTCAGGGTTCAAAGGTTCAAGGGTTCTGGGGTCAAAGGTTAGTGCTAAGAACAGGTAGATCAGCTATTACCTTTGTGCTTCTGGCTACTGGCCTCTGGCGCTTGGCTTTTTGCTTTTGGCAACATGCTCAGTCCGCAGTCCTCAACGCTCAGTCCTTCTTTTTTTCCTGAAACCTGACACCAAAGATGACAACAGCCCCGATCACTATTAACACCATCCACGATACTTTCACCGTTACGGTGCTCGTAGCCGAAGATATAAAACACCCACCACCACCGCCGCCACTTGATGAGCCGCCGGCTGATGCGGGTTTAACGGCTAGGGACTGTATACTTTCAAAACCACTGTCAGTGACGGCGCTGACCTTATAATAGCTGCTGCCGCTGACGACATTACCTGAGGCCGCGGCGATACTACTACCAGTATCCACATAAGCGCTGTCTGTGACCAGCCCGATATTGATTTTGCTGTAGGGACCGCTGGCAGAATCGGCGCGGTAGACGTTGTAGCCCGCCACCGGCTCCTGGTTGCTGTCAGACGATGGCTGCCAGCTGATGGCGACCCCTTTGGGTTTGGTGGTGGCATTGACCCCGGCGGGCATATGCGGCAAGGGGATCTTCAGTTTGGTGGCCGGATCACCAAACAGCAAAAAGGTGTCACTGATCTCCGTAAAGCCGCTTTCCCCATTGGCCAAAAGGGTTTGTTTGGCATGTGCAATGACCGGCCCTATGTGGCGGATGTCTTTGGTAAAGATGGCCTCAAAAAGGGCGGCATCCAGGATTTGCTGGCCTTCGACAGCGGTCATGCCGGTGGACATAAACGCGGCCACCGCACCGTTTTGCGAGCGCAGCAGGGCTTCGGCCAGTGAGGGGTAAAACCAGTTTTCCGGGTAGGCGAAAAAGCCGGTCTCACAGGCCATGGAGACAAAAAAAGGCAGCCGGTCGCTGTTGTTCAGTGCCGAGACATCACCGGCATCAAAGATGTGCTCTTCAGCCAAAATCTGGGTGGCGCCGTGGCCGGCATAGTTGACCATCAGCACCCCGTCATTGATGGCGTCAATAATGTCATCGGTTAAGTAGGCGGTGGCCGTATAATCATTCAGATAGAATCTGAACGGATCGGCCATGGCCTCAGGAATCAGCGCCGCGGCATCTTCGTTGATGGTTTCAAAGGCGACTTCATAGGCATACTCTGACCCCTCTCTTTGGTTGTCGGCCACCAGTAGCATGTTGTTTTGCCAGCTTTCAGGGGTGGTGGCATTTTCATAGGCAATAATCTTGGCCACCATCACCGCTGCCTGAGCTTCATTGGCGGCCGGCAGGCGGCCAATGTGCATATCGGCCATCGCATCCTTGCCGCTGAAGGTCACAAACCAATGATCGGTGACCGTCTCGCCCTTGAGGCCAGTGTAGATCATATGGGTGGGCAGATAGGCGGTGGCATCACCCATGTTCCAGTTATCTTTGGGGTCATAGGTGGCATCGCCCACCAGCACCACATGTTGCGCGGCTGGGGCTGTCCAGTTGCTGTAGGCATAGGCCAAAAAGTCTTTGACCGCCCGGGGGCTTTGAATACCAAAGCTAAACTCATCATAAATGTCTTCAATATCAGCCACAAAAACACGCAAGCCCTGGTCTTCACGATGAGCGATCAGATCGGTTAACCAGGCGAGCTGATCCCCATTGGCATCCCAACCCACTTCACCGTGGGTGATCAGAATATAGTCGGCGCTGTTGGCGTTATCGGCCAGGTTTGACGCCCTATCCTGGATCAGCTCTACGGGGATCTGGGCAGTGTCAGCCGTGAGCGCCAAATAGGTGTCACCGCCTTTGTCGGGTCGAAACTCCACTGAATAGGGGTTGCTGCCGCTGATCTGGGCGTTTTCGATTTTGGCGACATCGACCGGGTCGCTGATGTCATAGACCAGCACCGTATCGCTGCTAAAACCGTCAATGCGGTAACGGCTGCCGCTTTCGGGTGAAAACGTTAATGTGTCGCCCTGGGCCACATAGTTGCGCCAGTAGTTGACCTTAAACCAGTCAACGATAATGGAGTCGTTGCCATCGGCACTCAAACACTGAAGGGTGACGGTGTTATCGCCATCCATCAGGGGCACATCTTCAACAATCGCCTCATAATAGCTGATCCCCGACCAGCTAAAGCTCTGCTCCACCCCGTTGATGGCCACAGCGACCACATGATTGGTGTTGGTCTGACCGGCCATTAAAATGGTCAAAGTGCCGTTGCTGGTCGGATCGGGCACGTTGATGGTAAAGGATTTGGGCTGCCCGCCGCCACTGTGCTCGGTGCCCTGCACGTAGGTGTTAAAAAACCAGCGCTCGATGTCATCTTCACCCGGTGCCCTTAGCCAGATGACCTGGTTTTTTTCATGATGGACGGTGTCGGCAAAATCATCTGCCAGCCGGCCGCGGCGCCGGTCGCCGTCAATGGTGGCCATGCGCAGCGGGGCACCGCTGCCACCCGACAGGGTGAGCCAGTAGACATTTTGATCGCTGTATTTGGTATAGACCGGGCTGATGGGGGCGGCATAAAAGTGGATGGTGTCGGCCGCATCCATTTGATCGTCGCTGTTTTGATCATAGACCTCGATGGCCACTTCTGCGCCCAGATGGTACAACCGCAGTGCACTGAGGCTGATGGTGGTGGTATCCACCCCGTAGCTTTCCAGCCAGTCTTTGGAGATGCGGTAAATGCCTTCTGTGTCGGTGATGATTTTATAGACATCCCTATCGGCCACATCCGGCGGGCTCCACCAGGCGGTAATGGCTGCGCCCAGCGCTGAGAGCAGCGGGCTGGCGGGATTGACCAGCGCCGGGGCTGCGGCCAGACCCAGCGCAATCGGTGAGAGCACCCCGGGGTTGCCATCAGGCACCTGCCAGGGCATCTGCTCGGTGGGAATCTCTTGCGCATAGAGGCCATCGACAAAGTCGATGCGCAGCTCGATTCTGCGATTCAAAAGCAGCTGGCCGGAGGCCGGGTTAAAGCCGATCGGATAAAAAATGACCTGTTGCTTGTGCTGATCACGGAAGATATAACTGTCACCCAGGGCTGCGATGGCAGCCGGGTAAATCCCATCGCTGCTGTAGGCCAGGTCATCCTGGTAAAAGGCGCTGCCCACAGCCGCCATGCCGCCGGCAGCATCTAAAACGGTTTCAGGCACCGGATAGATGCGGTAGCCGCTGTAGGGCTCAACCTGACTGTTGATGACGGTCAGCTCAGCGGCTTTGCCAGCGGGCACATCGATCAGCAGGCCTTTGAGCGGCAGCTGGGGAGCGCCCACCTGGCCGGTATAGCCGTGCACATAGTCGGCAACTGCCAGCTGCTCGTATTCCTGGCTATTGGCGTTGACCACTTCGGCTTCAAAGCCGCTGGTATTGAGCACCAGGGTCATGCCGCTGCTATCAGCAGCCAGCACTTCAACACCGGGGCCGATGCTGCGCGATCCGCGATCTTCTCTGGCGGGCAGACGGCCGTCTTCTTGGCCGTCCGGGATGCCGTCGCCATCGGTATCCGCATTAAACGGATCTAGGTCGTATTCGTATTCTTCTAAATTGGAGAGCCCATCGCCGTCATAGTCCAGGTCGGCATCGTTGATCCAGGGGTTGAGCCCGTGGGTGATCTCCCAGTCATCGGGCATACCGTCCGCATCCCAGTCGACACTGATGGGCCCGTGTTCGGTGTGCTTGCCATACGCATCGATGTCTTCCAGCTTGTAATAATACAGGGTGCCGACGGCAACGTCGGTATCCAGGTAGCTGTAGGTGCCGCCTTTGCCCGGGGTGACGGTGGCGGAGATCAGCTTATCGGTCAGCCGCTCATAGGGGCTGGAAGGTGATGTAGCGCGATACAGGTGAAAACCCAGGTTGTCGGTCTCGCTGGCGGTCTGCCATTCCACATTTACTGCTGCGCCGTCACCTTTTGCGCTGAAAGACAGCAGATCCACAGCCGTGGGCGCGGTACTTGGATGAACGGCAACTGTGCAAGCGACCCATGTTTCACTGGGAATGGTGAAGGTGCCCGGGTCTTCGCTTACAGCATTAAGCTCCCGCCTGGCAACCGCGACGTTAGTGCCGCCAGACCCGCCACTAGCCATTGTCTGACCGCCCGTGTAACTGCCGGGGTATGCGCTGGCCGGATCCCGGCCGTCATCGTTGCCTTCAACGGCGAACCACAAGTAATCTTTGGCACCGCCAGTGGGTGTCAGTGAATCCGGATTGGGAGCGGTACTGTTGCCGGTTGCTCCGCTTGAAACTTCCGGAGCCCCATATAGATCATGCCCGGTTATGCGATTAGCGATATGCGCCGAATTTTGGGTACTGTCTGTGGTAATCGTAATTGAAGCACCTTCTGTCCCATCCGCAATTTTATATCCAATTTCGAGTTTATTAACGTTTCCATTGGCTTGACTAAAAATGACACCCCAACCGTCAGCTGTAGGCCAGGTAATCGTTGGATTGGCATCGACTGCAAAGAAAACAATGAGGAGATCTCCAGCACTGATATTTGAAGGCAAACTAACAGTATGCGTGTCTGTATTGCTGGTTTGAGCAGAATTGGCTGTGTCCTGAACAGTTGGAGAGGGCCCGCTAAATCTTATTTTACTGGAATCCTCGGTGACGGTGTCGATGGAGGCGTTCATGTAGCCGGTGGTATCTGATGTGGGCACATCACTGTCGGTGGTGATCAGATACATAAACCCTTCGGCATTGTTGGTATCGGCATAGGCGATCTTTACCTCGGTGCCGGTATTGGTGATGCGCACATCATTGCCGTTCATGGACGCGCTGCAGGTGGCAGAGGTATTATCGCTGTCCAGATCATAAAAAGCGCAGTTGCCCAAAGTGGGCGAGGTCCCGGCCCAGCCGCCCTTGACCGCCACGTGATCCATATAATCACTGGCAGCCATCCTGGCATCATTAACGCCGTTATTTTCTAAGACCACCTGCACCCGGTATTGGGTAGAGTCTGCAATTGTAAAGGGCTTGCAGTCGATGGTGTCGCCGTTGGTATCGGTAAGGATGCCGCCGCACACCAGGGTCCCTGCATCCCAGGTGAGGCTCGAGGACTCATATATCATAAATTCAGGGGAACCTATGGACCAGCTGAGGTCAGACAGGGGACCGTTGATGTTGATTTTGCTGGAATCCTGGGTAACACTGTCGATGGAAGTGTTCATATAGCTGCCCGAATCACCAACGGGCACATCGCTGTCGGTGGTAATCAGATACATAAACCCTTCGGCGTTGTTGGTTGCTGCATAGGCGATTTTCACGGTGCCGCCACCGGTGTTGGTGATGCGCACATTGTTGGTGGCGTTCCAGGCCGCGCTGCAGGTTGTAGAACCATTGTCGCTGTCCAGATCGTTAAACGCACAATTGCCCAAAGTAGGCGAGGTCCCGGCCCAGCCGCCTTTGACCGCCACGTGATCCACGTATTCACCCGATCCGGACATCTCGGTATCGGCAGTTCCGATATTTTCCAGGACCACCTGCACCCGGTATTGGGTGGAGTTGGCAAGCGTACCCGAATCACAGTCAATCGTGGATGCGTTATTGTCGTTAAGGGTTCCGGAACACACCAGGGTCCCCGAATCCCAGGTAAGGTTTGAGGATTGGTATATTTTAAAATCGGCTGAACCCGTGGCCCAGGTGGGCGCAGGGTTGGATGGCCCGCTGATGCTGATTTTACTGGAATCCTCGGTGATAGTGTCGATGGAGGCGTTCATGTAGCTGCCCGTATGGGCGGCGGGCACATCGTTGTCGGTGGTGATCAGATACATAAAGCCTTCGGCATTGTTGGTGCCGGCATAGGCGATTTTGACTTCGGTGCCGGTGTTGGTGATGCGCACGTTGTTGGTGGCATTCCAGGCCGCACTACAGGTGGTTGAAGTATTATCGCTGTCCAGATCATTAAATGCACAATTGCCCAGGGTGGGTGAGGTCCCGGCCCAGCCGCCTTTGACCGCCACGTGATCCACGTAGTCACCAGATGCCATGGTGGCATCTGCAGTTCCGGTATTATCCAATACCAATTGCACCCGGTATTGGGTGGAGTTGGCAATGGTTCCCGAATTACAGTCTATGGTATCGCCGTTCGTATCGCTAAGACTTCCGGAGCACACTAAAGTTCCTGAATCCCAGGTGAGGTTTGAGGACTGATATATTTTAAAGTCGGCTGACCCTGTGGTCCAGCTAAGGTCGGGGATAAGTATCGGATGAACCGCAACCGTACAGGCAACCCATTCTTCACTGGGAATGGTGAATGCTCCAGGGTCTTCGCTCGCAGCATTGAGCTCCCGTCTAGCAACCGCGACATTGGCACCACCTCTAGAACCCTGAGCACTAGTCTGCCCGTTTGTATAGCTACTGGGGTATACGCTGGGCGAATCCCGACCGTCATCATTGCCTTCAACGGCGATCCATAAATAATCTTTGGCCCCACCGGTCGGTGTCAGTGAATCCGGATTGGGGGAGGTGCTGGTACTGGTTGCTCCGGTTGAGGCTTGCGGTGCCTGTGCGCTATCATGTCCGGTTATTCGATAAGAAAGATGAGCCGATTTTTCATTAGTGCCTGTAAGAACCGTAACTGCAGCACCCTCTGCCCCGTCAGCAATTTTATATCCGATATCGAGGGTATTTGAATTCGTTTGATGAAAAATGGAAGTCCAACCACCAGGCCAGGTTACGGTTTCATTGGCATCGCATGAAAAGAAAACAATGAGGAGGTCACCTGAGCTGATACTGCTGGGCAGATTAACGGTATGATTTGCTGTATTGATAGGTTCAGATGATGTATTTATGGCCTGGACAACTGGAAAAGCAGCCTCGGCTGGCTGTACGGCTGTGAGTCCGGTGCAGATTACCATCAGTAAAAAAAAGCATGCAAACTTACCCACTCCCCGCCCCTGTATATGAGTTTTCTTTTTTGTACGTGTAAGTGTCATCATTTGTTTCGGGAGCCTTCTATGCGGTCCTGCAGTCCACCGCAGCGTCATGTTTCGCCTGGTTTTTGACGACCAGGTCCAGTTGTTTGACGAGCTTTTTGACTGAAAAGGGTTTTGCGATAAACCCCCGAATTCCGATTTGTAGGGCTTCAGACCGAATGTGATCATCGCGATAGGCGGTAATCAAAAACTGTGCTGAAGACCATCTTCAACAGATTCAGCGACCTAAAGCGGGCAACCTTTGGCGACAAAAACAATTTTGAGTGCATCGCGGATGAACTCATCTTCGTCGACCAGCAGGGCCCTTAATTTTTTTAATCTATTGAAAATATTGCTTATTTATCTATTTTTATTTGGAAAGAAATTGTCTGAAAACAGCTCTGCAGGCATTGTGCCAAATTCGGCCAAGTTAATAATAATAATAATTACAAATAGTTAAAATGGAGAGAGGTTGATTTTGGGATCGAAGTAGGCAAATTTGTGTCTTTTGACACCAAATATAAAGGAAAAAGTCGCCCGAGCGGCAATTTCTTCCTCATCAGCATAGCTTTAAAAATAAATATATCGTCAATTCCAAGGTTCTACAGATAAAATTGAGGTGATTGTGAGCGTAGAAGAGAGGGGCCATCAAAAAAGATAAGCGATTGGATTGAAATATTAATGAACTGCGTGTTGCCGCCCTTTTCTTTTTAGTTTGAAGGTGACGGCCAGCAGATTAATGAAGGCTTTGGCAGAAAAAGGCTTGTCAATAAATTGATGGATACCGCTGCGAACGGCTTTTGATAGTGTGCATTCATCACGGTAGGCGGTAATTAAAAAGCGGATGGCATCCGGGTGGGTGACGGTGGTCAGCTTTAAGAAATCCAGGCCACTCATCCCCGGCAGCCTTAAATCACTGATGATGATGTCAAACGGCTGTTCCTTGATGGCTTTCAGACCCTCTTCGGCACTCTGGGCCACCTGCAACGGGCAGCCCTTGGTTTTAAAGGCCAGCTCAAGGGAATTTCTAATAAACTCATCGTCATCGACCAGCAGGGTTTTCACCTGTTTTAATTCATCAAAGGCATCCATCTTTTTATTCGGTTCAGCGTTCATGGGTTCATAAGTTCAGGGTTTTGGGCTTCAAGGCGCAAAGCGCCGCTCCTATATCACAGTGCTCTCATAGCAAAGCGCTCAGACAGTTTTTTCAAAACATATGTAGCCACTGCGACCATCAGCAGCACCCAGAGTATCCAGGGTAACGGCGCTGCCGGTTGAGTGGCTGATATAAAGCATCCAGACATCGCTGATGCAGAAGATGCAGCATACGAAGCAGGTTTAACTGCCGTTGAGTGGGCGCTTTCAAAACCGGTGTCATCCACCGCACTGACCGCATAAAAACTGCTGTCACTGCCGCCGCCGGCCATGCCCACTGCGCTGCTATCCACATAGAGGTTGTCTGTGGACAGCTCCGTGTTGATTCTGCTAAAGGGTCCTGCAGCCGAAGCAGCGCGATAGATGTTGTAGCCGGCCACAGGTCTGTCGTTGCAGTCTTTGACTGCATCCCAGCTGAGGTGTACCTTGTTGCCTTGTTTGTCCGCGTTTACTCCGCCAGGTACATGCGGCAAGGGGATCTTCAGCTTGGTGGCCGGATCACCAAACAGCAAAAAGGTATCGCTGAGTTGGGCATAGTCGCTTTCACCATTGGCCAAAAGGGTTTGTTTGGCATCGGCAATGGCGGGCCCCAGCTGACGGATGTCTTTTACAAAAATGGCTTCAAACAGGGCGGCATCCAAGATCTGCTGGCCGTCAGAGGTAGTCATGCCGGTGGGCATCAGGGCTGCCACCGCACCGTTTTGAGAACGCAACAGCGCTTCGGCCAACGAGGGGAAGGCCCAGTTTTCCGGATAGGCAAAAAAGCCCGCCTCACAGGCCATGGAGACAAAAAAGGGCAGCCGGTCGGCGTTGGTTAAGGCCGAGACATCACCGGCATCAAAGATATGCTCTTCTGCCAGCACCTGGGTGGCGCCATGGCCGGCATAGTTGGCGATCAGCGCCCCGTCATTCAGGGTATCGATGATGTCATCGGTTAAAAAGGCCGTAGCGGCATAATCATTGAGATAGCCTCTGAACGGATCGGCCATGGCTTCGGGTATCAGGGCGGCGGCATCTTCGTTGATGGCCTCAAAGGCGGCTTCGTAAGCATAGGCGCTGCCCGGGCGCTGGTTATCAGCAATCAGCAGCATATTGTTTTGCCAGGTCTGGGTGTTGAGTGCGCTCTCATAGGCGATGATTTTGGCCACCATCACCGCCGCCTGGGTAGCATCAGCTGCCGGCAGGCGGCCAATATACATATCAGCGATGGCATCCTCACCGCTGAAGGTTACAAACCACTGGTCGGTGACTGTTTCACCCTTAAAGTCGGTGTAGATCATATAGGTGGGCAGATAGGCGGTGGCATCGCCCATGTTCCAGTTGCCTTTGGGATCATAGGTGGCATCGCCCACCAACATGACGTATTGAGGTGCTGGGGCTGTCCAGTTGGCATAAGCATAGGCTAAAAAGTCTTTAAGCGCCTGGGGGCTTTGAATACCGAAGCTAAACTCATCATAGATGTCTTCAATGTCAGCCACAAACACACGCAGTCCCTGGGCCTCACGATGAGCCACCAGGTCGGTGAGCCAGCTGAGTTGATCGCCACTGCCGTCCCAGCCCACATTGCGGTGGGTGATCAGGATATAGTCGGCGCCGTTGGCCGCATCGGCCAGGGATGCCGCTGTATCCTGTATCAGCCCCACCGGGATGTTGAGCGTATCGGTGCTGAGCACCAGATAGGTGTCGCCATAAACGCCGGGTTCAAAATCAATGGCGTACGGATCGGTGCCGGTAATCACGGCGTTATCGAGGATGGCCACCGCTGCCGGATTGCTGATGTCATAGGCCAGCAATGTATCGCTGCTAAAGCCGTCGATCGCATAGCGGCTGCCGCTGTCGGGCGTAAACTTCAACGTATTGGTTGCGGTCACATACTCACGCCAATAGTCGACCTTAAACCAGTCAACAATGATGGAGTCATTGCCGTCGGCACTCAAGCATTGCAAAGTGACGGTATTGTCGCCATCCACCAACGGCACATTGTGCAGCGTGGCCTGGTAGTAGCTGATGCCGGTCCAGCTAAAATCTTGCTGCACCCCGTTGATGGCCACCCGAACTTCATGAGAGGTTTCGGTCTGGCCGGCCATTAAGATCGCTAAGGTGCCCAGGCTTGTCGGATCGGGCACATTGATGGTAAAGGCCACCGGCAGCCCGCCGCCGCCATGCGCTGTGCCCTGCACATAGGTGTTAAAAAACCAGCGCTCGATGTCATCTTCACCCGGCGCCTTAAGCCAGATGGTCTGGTTTTGCTCATGCCGGGCGCTGTCGGCAAAATCTGCGGCCAGATCTCCACCGGCCGGCGCTGCTGGGATGCTGTCCATGCGCAGTGGTGAGCCGGTACCTCCTGATAAGGTGAGCCAGTAGACATTTTGGTTGCTGTATTTGCTATATGCTGCGCTGAGCGGGGCTGCATAAAAGCGGATATAATCATCTGCGTCCATCTGGTCGTCGCTGTTTTGATCAAAGACCTCGATGGCCACTTCGGCACCCAGGTGATACAGCCGCAGATGACTTAGGCTCATTGTGCTGGTGTCGAGCCCGCCTGCTTCAAGCCAGTCTTTGGTAAGGCGGTGAATGCCTTCTGTATCGGTGATAATCTTATACACATCCCCAGCAGCCTCATCCGGCGGGCTCCACCATGCGGTAATGGCTGCGCCCAGCGCTGAGAGCAGCGGGCTGGCGGGATTGACCAGCGCCGGGGCTGCGGCCAGACCCAGCGCAATCGGTGAGAGCACCCCGGGATTGTTTGACGGCGGCTGCCAGGGAGATTGGCCTTGGAGCTTTGACTGGGCGTAGAGGCTGTCAACAAAGTCGATGCGCAGCTCAATGCGCCGGTACAGGTGCAGCTGACCGGAGGCCGGGTTAAAGCTGGTCGGATAAAAGATCACCTGCTGTTTGAGCTGATCGCCAAAAAGATAGCTGTCACCCAAAGCAGCCACTGCCTGGGGGTAAAACCCATCGCTGCCGTAGGCCAGATCATCCTGGTAAAAGCTGCTGCCCACCGCGGCCATGCCGCCGGCGGTATCCAAAACGGCTTCTGGCGCCGGATAGATTCGGTATCCGCTGTGAAGCTCTGCCTGGCTGTCCACCTCGGTAAGCTCAACAACCTTGCCTGGCGGCACATCGATCAGCAGCCCTTTAAGCGGCAGCTGGGGTGCGCCCACCTGGCCGGTATAGCCGTGCACATAGTCGGCAATTTTTAGCTGCTCATATTCTGCGTTACCGACGTTAATCACCTCGGCTTCAAACCCGCCGGTGGTCAGCACAAGGGTCATGCCGCTGTCATCTTTAGCCAGCACCTCAACACCGCGACTGATGGTCCGCGAACCGGGATCGTCCCGCGCAGGAAGCCTTCCGTCTTCCTCACCGTCGGGGATGCCGTCGCCATCGGTGTCGGCGTTAAACGGGTCCAGGCCGCGCTCGTATTCTTCCAGGTTGGAAAGTCCATCGCCGTCATAATCAAAATCGGCATCATTGACCCAGGGGTTCAGCCCGTGGGTGATCTCCCAGTCATCGGGCATCCCATCCGCATCCCAGTCCACACAGATGGGCCCATGCCGGGTGTGCTTGCCGTAGATGTCGATGTCTTCAAGTTTGTAATAATACAGGCTGCCCACCTTCACCCGCCTGTCCACATAATTGTAGCTGCCGCCTTTGCCAGGCACTACCGTAGCTGAGATGAGCTTGTCGGTCAGCCGCTCATAGGGTCCGGCCGGGGAGGTGGCCCGGTACAGGTGAAACCCCACATTGTCAAACTCGCGCGCGGTCTGCCATTCGACATTGATTGCCTGGTCTTTGCCTTTAGCGGTAAAAGATATCAGCGAAACGGCGGTGGCCATGAGTGTTTCGGTGCCCAGCTGGTAAAAGCTGCCGGGGGCGTTCTGGTTGTTATGCTCGGTTTTGATCCAGTCGGCACTGATAAAACTGTTGGCAATTCTAAATTCATCGATAACACCGTCAAATGCATAAGTGCTGCTATCATTGTTGGCATCATGATAATCAGAATTGCCACCCGAGCGCCCGATGGTGATATCACCGGAGTGGCTGGGTACCGAACCAGAGTAAGAGCCGGTGACTTCGACGCCGTCAAGAATCATCTTTTGCGTGCCAGCACTGTCAAATAAGAAGGCTAGGTGGTGCAAATTATTGGTATCACTGAAGCTCGTCGACAGCCAACCACCAACGGAACTCACCCACTGGCCGCACTTAATGGTGGTGGTTCCGTTGCTATCGTCCAAATATATGTTAAATCCATGGGTGCCACCGCCT
Source organism: Desulfobacterales bacterium (assembly GCA_030066985.1). Taxonomy (NCBI): domain Bacteria; kingdom Pseudomonadati; phylum Thermodesulfobacteriota; class Desulfobacteria; order Desulfobacterales; species Desulfobacterales bacterium. The sequence goes on along the minus strand of JASJAN010000004.1, from coordinate 16,169 downwards.
TCTTCATAAAGGACATATTTTGAATTTAGACCGGGCATGCTTTCGGCCTTAAACCACAGACTGAAGCTGCGGACGGTAACGGTCATCGTGTTAATCTGATTTGAATTGGCAATATCGATTTGATCCGGATCAGCTGCTGTGAAGTCCCGGGCATCAGCGATTTGCCCGGCGATGCTATCGGTATCATTATCAGTGCCGGTATGACCGTTGCCGGTGGAATCGGTGGTATTGGCACTGCCGTCCATGTGATAAACAGCTTCATAGCCGGTCCAAACACCGGCGGCATCCTCTGACGATGTGGTGATGCAGGCGTTGCCGTAAACCATATAGAAAGTGGTGTTGCTGCTGCCCGATACACTGGGTACCTTGACCCAGGCCACCAGTTTGTCGTTGGTGGTGTCATAGACTTCGATCTCATGGGACAGCTGATCGCCGTAGTTGGGGTCATCCCGGAAAATGATGTCATCGCCCTGGGCATCGGTGACATCATCTTCGACAGCCTGGAATTCGGCGCCGGTCAGGGTCACCATCACCGGAAAATCGGTCAGATCCGCCAGCACCTGTGAGGATTGAATCGTGATGCTGCGGTACTTGGTAAAGCGGCAGGTGGTGTCAAAAAGGCTGTCGATATTGACCCCCTGAATAGCGTAGCGATCTGAGACGATTACAGCGTTGGCATCGCTGGCCTCATTTTGCTGCTTGAGCAAAATAACATCGTCGGCCGCAACCGTAATAATGGCGCCTACCGATGCGCCGCCCGATGGGCAGTTGATAGCCGGCGTGCCCTGGCTGCCGCGAATGTAGTTTCCGGCCAGCGCCCATTGATAAATGGTATCCGGTGTCCCTTTTTTGGCCAATTTGGTCCAGATGTGCTCCCGGGTGCCGTCAGCGGTGGGCTTGCGGGCAAATACCGACCAGGTAAACAGGTAGTCACCGCCGGTTAGAACCTTGATTTCATCGGGTGAGCCGCTGCTGTATTCAAACGAAGGGTCCGCTTCTTCCTCGGTGTTAAAAGAGATATTGGACTCACTGGTCGATAAATTCTGTGTGCCATCCGTGCCGCTCAGCCGGATGTAATCAGCATCATCAGGCAATTTGACAAGGGCCACCGCTGTGGTGCCCAGGTCAACCGTGGCGGTGGGGTCGCCGTCATTGGCATCACCCCAGATCTTGATTTCCAGGTCATCGTTGGCATCAGCGACGATTATGCCGGTAAACGACAAACCACCTTCCAGATCTCCATCGGATTCGCGGATGTAGCCCGTGGTGCGGGTACCGGGCACCTCAGTTCCCTCCAGAAATACCGCCCCCACATAATTCTGACGCACTGCAGCCCCGGTGGAATCGATGCCGATGTTATAGGTGATCAAATAATGTCCGGAGTTGATCAAGGTGATGGTGCCGCCCGTTCGGCTGAAGCCGGTATCCTGCTCGTCGGTAACCGTTAAGGCCAGCGTTACGGCGGTGGCTTCCATGACGTCTACATATTGTGTGCCGCTGGTTTTGCGGTAACGCGCATAGGACCAGCTATCATCAAGTTTAAGCAGCGAAATGCCTGAAAGGTTGGTTCGGCGCACCCAGCCCTGAGAGGCTGTGTTGGTATCCTGGCGGAACACCTGGAGCTTGAGGTTGACGCTGCCTGCAGTTGTCTCAATGATCGTTGCGCCCTGGGCATAGCTTTCGGTAGTAGTGCTTGTATCGCGCAAATATCCCCAGCCACGACCATACGCCGATGGCGTGCCATCCAGATTTAGGAAACCCTCCAGCTTGGCTCGGTTGGCCCCACTCTCATTTCCTGACAAATTCCAGTTGACCAAATAGTGACCTGACTGCTTAAGTGTTACGGTGTCGCCGGTGCGCGAATAGGTGAGGGTGTCTTCTCGCACTGTAGTGTCCCAGGTTACATCCGTTGCGCTGGTGCTGTTGTAGTTGGTGGTGTCGGTGGCGTCCCGGTAGATGGCCACATCCCGACCGCCCCCTACGCCGGTCTCTTTGACGGTGATGGTGGGAGTGCTGGTGTAGGTGTCAAGCCCTTTGACACGCAACTGGACGGTGTCATTATTGGACACATCCGCACTTCTTATCTGGATGCAATATTCGACTTCGGTCTCATCGCTACCGCTGAAATCCAGCGAAGCCCCGCCGGCAAGGCCATTAACTTCATCAAAGCCGCCGTTGGGGGTCACAAAAGTGCCCGAACCAACTTGTTGTGTGGTATCGGCACCATCGGCTACACTGGGAGAAATCCAGGAACGCACCACCGACGAAGCGCCGGTTGCATCGTTCCAACCACTGCCGTTGTGGTTATATTCCAGCTGAAAAGTTTTGTCGGCCGCGCTAAAGCCACTGGTTTCCTGGACCACAAAGCGCACCCTAAAATTATGATCGACTGCCTGGGTCCAGTTGGTATTGGCCGGTGCCTGCCAGGTGGCGGCACTTTCGCTACCATCATCATTGCGGGCCCGAAAGCTGTCCTGGTCAAATGTGGGAACGAGGGTGTAGTAGATTATTACTCGAACGCGATCGATGCGCCAGTCAGCGGTGGTATTTGTGCGGTATAATCGAATTCCAAAATTGGTATTCGAAAATTCAGAATCGTTCCAGGTCCGCCCCCAGGTATCGGCGGAGCCGCCCAGGGTGTCGGTGGCATCGATTGTGCTCGTAAAGCTGTCTGATTTGGCGGTCGTCCAGCTAGGTGTTGGATTGCCATAGTTCCAGGAAAGCTGTATAGAATACGGTGTGGTTCCCTGACTGGCTCCTTCCACCTCGACCGCAATACCATCGATTGTTGCCCCGGCTGGAACTCCAAAAGAAAAGCTCGATAAGTATCCATAAGGCCTGCCGGAAGTATTACTTGCATAGGCGTCATCAGAAGAGGCTAAATATTTTATGGTAAAATTGGACCAACCAGTGTCACTTGAAGCGCTTTCAGCATATTTCCATCCTGTGTCCGCGGCCCAGCCCGGCTGAACCATGGCTATCCCGACGCAAACAACCATCAGCAAAAGCACGCACTGAAGCGCCCGAATCCCTCCGGCATCAGAGCGCCGATTTTTACTGCATGCTCTGTATTTTGCTGTTTTTAGAATGATCATTTGCCTGCTAAACTTTTAATCGGGTTTTTAGGTTTTTAATAATTTTTGCCGTTGGATATCGGCTTTCACTGTCTTTATGTGTATTAAGTCTTTATAAATATGTGTTTTTTTTCTGTGTCGGGTTTTTAGGACTCACGGGTCCGATAGCTAGAATGCAGGCACTGTGCCAAATTGGATTAAAATTTTATCTTCAATGATTATAGATGTTTATATCAAATTGGGTTCTGATTTGAATTTGAGACAGACAAATTTGAGTCTTTTGGCACAAAAAATTGCGCAAAATGGCTCAAAACTGGCAGTTTTTTCCATATAATATCAATTTGTTAGATATGTATTTAAGGCACAATGTGTACGGCGTAAGAAGCACGGGGAAAATTTGAAGAAAATAAATGCAAAGAGGAAATTAATGATGGGTTGGATCGAAGCTAACTTTTTTAAATTGTGCGTTAATTAAGCTCCGTGAGTCCACCTTTGGCCTGCTGTTTGAGCGCTACAGCCAGCAGATTGATAAGCACGTTAACCGCAAAGGGCTTGTCAATGAACTGATCGATGCCGCTGCTGATGGCTTTAGACAGCATAAGATCGTCGCGGTAGGCGGTGATTAAAAAGCGGATGGCATTGGGGTGGGTCACACCGGTCAGCTTTAAAAAGTCCAGCCCGTTCATGCCCGGCAGGCGCAAGTCGCTGATGATAATGTTAAATTTTTCCTTTTCTAAAGCCCGCAGGCCTTCTTCGGCGGTTTCAGCGGTTTTTATAAAACAGCCCTTGGCATCAAATACCATGCGGAGCGAGTCCCGGATGAACTCATCGTCATCGACTAGTAAGGTTTTAACTTTTTATAACTAATTGAAAAGATTAATATTTTTTCTGTTAACACGTTAGAATATAGGAGTTCCGTGGTTTATTTAGGAGGAAGCGTGCCAAAAGCATTTATTTAAATAATTCATTAAATATCAGACGGTTAGAAGGTACGGTGGTTATAGCTCGACAATACTGCGAAGGATATTGTGGAAATTGACGCAAAATTTTGCGGAAAAATACTCAATTATTGGTTTATAAAAGCTTTTAGGTCGCTTTGCTGGAAGAGCGAAGCAAATCTACGGCAGATTGATGAGCGTCGCAATTAAGGAGCGGCCTGCAGCTTATAGGCGAGAATATTATGAACTGATTGGGGTGTTAATATGCCGGTATATATGGTTCCGTTTGAACAAACCCATCATTTTAGGAAGTATTTAACGTTTTCCATATCTTTAAAATCACGATCCTGTGTCCAAAGGATAGCTTTATGGGCGCGTGCAGTGGCCAGAATAATGCTATCTGCCATTGGAATTTTATATTCAAGGCTTATCTTGGTAGCCTGAAGCGCAAGGTCGTCGGTTAGATTAACGGTGATTCCCTGATTCATGAGGGCAACCGCCTGCAAAGCAGCATCTTCGCCACGTTGTCGTAAAACAACCTTATAGACTTCGTATATACATATCGTCGGTACGATTAATTTATCGACGTCTATCAGTGGATCAGAAAAATGCTCCGCATTGGGACCGTCTGCAAGATATTCAAGCCAGGCTGAAGAATCGACGATGTTCATATACGGTCCGGCTCCCGTTCGACTTCTGTGTTGATTCCCTCGAGAAATCCGCGCATTTCAGAAATCTCTTTTAACGGAATGAGCTCGATCCGATTCCCGTAAGCCAGGACCTGAACTTTTAAACCCGGCTTCAAATTTAAGGAATCCCTGACCTTACGCGGAATGACAATCTGGAATTTTGGGGAAATGGTTACGGCTTCCATTTTATAAATTCTCCATCGATAAAATATATGTTTTACAAAACTACGATCGATACAAAATGTCAAGCTTTTCAGGCAGGTGCACCTTGGAGTTCTCCGTAACTTTCGTGGTTTAAATGACGTGAGATAGTTTTAGGTCTGCAGTGAAGGCATATGTGATGGTAAGAGACTGAATATGCAAATTGAATTGGTTTTTTGAAATTTTTATTTTATGTTTTTCTCTGAGGTCTCTGTGAGCTCTGTGGTTAAGACATATCAACTCATGGCATCGAGCTTCTGGCGGCGGTAGCGGAATTTATCGCGGGTCAGATTGAGCAGCAGGGCGGCCTTGCTCTCATTGCCGTCGGCCAGTTTGAGGGCTTCTTCAAAATAGGCTTTTTCGATGTCGGCGATAATGGCACTAAAATCAATTCCTTCAGGGGAAACAGAAGGCAGTTGAGGGTTGTCAACCAGTGGGTTGTTGTTTGGCTGACCATTTTTGTTTTTTAAGCCCAGATCATCGAGTAGCAGCTCCGGCCCCTCGGACAGCAACACACCGCGCTCGATCAGATTCTTCAGCTCACGCACGTTGCCGGGCCAGTCATAGTTTTTTAAAGCGGCCTCGGCCTCGGCGGAGATACCTTTAAATGATTTGTCGAACTTCTGGCTGAATTCCACCAGGAAATGTTTGGCCATCAGTATGATATCATCACGTCGCTGGCACAAGGAGGGAACCTCAAGTTTGACCACCGCAAAACGGTGGTAGAGATCCTTTCTGAATTCGCCTGTTGCCACCAGTGCGGTCAGATCGCGATTGGTGGCGGATATGATGCGGGTTTTTACGGCATGCTTTTTGGTGCCGCCGACCCGATAATACTCGCCGGTGTCCAAAAACCGCAGCAGCTTGACCTGGGCTTCAGCACTCAGGTCCCCGACTTCATCCAGGAACAGGGTACCGTGGGCCGCTTTTTCCACCAGACCGGCTTTGCCCGAACGCTCAGCCCCGGTAAAAGCGCCCTTTTCATAGCCGAAGAGCTCGCTTTCAATCAATTCTTTGGGCATGGCGGCACAGTTGACGGCCACCATGGGCCCCTTAAAGTTGGGGCTTTTGTAGTGAATCGCTTTGGCGATCAGCTCTTTGCCCGTGCCGGTTTCCCCCAGGATTAAAATGGGTGTGTCCGGGCTCTGGGCAACCTTGGTCACCAGCTCCATGACATCCTGAATGGCATTGCTTTCGCCAATAAAGCAGGGCAGGTTCTCTTTGAGATATTTTTCATGCATGGCCTGAATTTCTTTGCGCATGGCGATGGTTTCAAAAGCGTTGCGCAAGATCACCAGCAGGGCATCCATCTGAACCGGCTTGACCACATATTCATAGGCACCGTTTTTCATGGAAGACACCACCGTCTGGACGTCTTCGTAGGCGGTGATCATGACGATGATCACTTCTGGGTGCCGCTTTTTGATAATTTCTAGGGCTTCGACACCGCTCATACCCGGCAGCCCGATATCCAGCAGTACCAGATCCGGCGGGTCCTTATCAATGGCTTTAATCGCCGATTCGGCCGAGCCAAATCCCTGGACGTTATAGTTCTTTTTCTTCAAAGCCAGTTTGAGGCCGTTGCGGGCCAGGGCTTCATCATCGACAATATATATGCAATAAGGGTTCATCAGTTATTTATCCTTCGTTCAATCGGAAGTTCTATGGTGAATTCGGCCCCGCCCCACCGGCTGCTGCCCAGAGTGATGGCGCCGTTGTGATCTGCAACGATTCGCTGGGCGATGTTCAGCCCGATACCGGAACCGTCTTCTTTGGTGGTAAAAAAGGGATCAAATATTTTTTCGCGCATTTCGGCGGGCACCCCGGGTCCGGAGTCAGCCACCTGGATGCTGATGGTATTATCGTGGGCAGTTGATTTGATTTCGACCAATCTAGGTCCACCGTTTGTTTTTTCCATGGCTCGGGCGGCGTTGGTAATTAGATTAAGAACCACTTGCTCGATCAGGTGCGGATCGGCGTAGCATTTCGGTAAACCGGAAGCCAGGGATTTTTCAATTTTAATGTCGTTTTTACGCATGGCGACCAGCGACAGCTCAATGGCTTCTTCCAGTGATGCGTTAATATCGGTGCGGACCATTCTGGGGGCACCGGGCTTGGAAAAATCCATGACGCGCTTGATAACCGATTCGATTTTATTAGAGGCCACCTGGACCTGGCTGATGACCTGCCGGATGATCTCTATATCTTCGGCACCCAGCTGATCTGAGTCGCAAAGATCCTCGATAGTATACAGATAGGTGTTAATACCGGTCAGGGGGTTGCGAATTTCATGGGCAATGCCGGCAGCTACGCGCCCCAGGGAGAGCATTTTATTTTTGATCAGCAGCTGACGCTCGAGTTGTTTGGCTTCGGTAATATCGACCGCATTTAACAATAACGCTTTGCGCCCCTGATACAAAAAGCGGGTTACCCGGCACTGAAACCAGCGCAATTCGCCTTTGTCGCCATTGCTGGTAGGGGGGTGAAAACGAAAGTCGATGTCCACCATATCGGTTTCATTTGAGACCATGCGCGCATATGCGTGTTTGACCTTCTCAATGTCATCCGGATTGACATAATCGACAACTTTAAGCAGGTTGTCTGCTGATGACAGGCTGTATATTTTTTTCAATTCCGGATTTTCATAGACCACCCGATCATCCTGGGAGATGGCAATGCACACCGGCGAATTTTCGATTAAATCCCGAAACTGCTGCTCACTTTTGCGCAGGGCTTCCTCGGTTTGCTTCATGTCGGTAATATCGGTCCAGGAACCCACCACTTCCACAGCATTGCTCTGCTCCCCGAATAAAAGGCGCAGGTCGTCACGCATCCAGCGGTAAGTGCCGTCTTTGTGCTGGAAGCGGTATTCAAGAACATGACTGCCCTGGTCGACCAGTTTGGCAAATTCGGCTTTGACGAATTGAACATCATCGGGATGAATGTGATCGATCCAAAAGTGACGATTATTGATGAAATCCTGTGCGTCATAGCCCAACTCAGCCTGGACATTATTGCTGATGAATGTGGTGGCGCAGTCACCGGTTGGATTGCAGGAATAAATGACCGCCGGGTTGGATGTCAGGATGTGTTGCAGACGCTGTTTGGTCTGACGCAGCTCTTCATCTTTGCGGTGCCGCTCGGTGATATCGCGGATGGCACCAATGATTTTTTTGCGCCCGTCAGCCATAAACATACCCGCACTGATTTCGGTTGGAAAAGCCCTGCCGTCTTTGTTTATCAAGTAGCGCAGCGGGATGAAATTTTTTGATGGTTTTGCTTGGTTTAATTGACGCAGAAATTTTTTTGTTTTGTCTTTTTCAGCCGATAAATCCAAAACGCAGAGCTTTAAAAATTCGTTTTTCGAATAACCGAACAACTTCAGTGCCGCCAGGTTGGCATCTTCAAATTGCTGGGTTTCGGCATCGAATACGACCACCGCATCCGATTCGCTATCAAACAATTGCCGATAGCGTTCTTCGCTTTCACGCAGCTTTTGCTGGGCTTCTTTGTGCTGGCGCACCAGTTTTATGCGATCCAGGGCATTGTCAATCGTATTGACCAGCTCGGTAGCTTCAAAAGGCTTTCGCAGGTAATCATAGGCGCCGTGACGAAGGGCCTGAATGGCTGATTCAACTGTGACTTCACCGGTCATGACGATCACCAGTGCCTCGGGCATGTTTTTGAGGGTCTGGTCCATGACCTGATAGCCGTCAATATCGGGCAGTCCGATATCCTGCAGGACCAGATCAACCTTGTGGTCCGCTATACACTCGATCGCCTGTCGGCCGCTGTTGGCCGTTAAAATGTGCAGATCCTTGTGTCGCAGCAAGCGTTTTAGATAGCTGCTAAAACCGGGATCATCCTCCACGATCAAAAGCGTATGCTGGTCGGTCAATAAATGCACTCACGATTCCTTTAATAGTATATTTGTTTTGGTGTCCGGGTAACCTTGCATAGGGAAAAAGGCGCTGCGGATCTAAAATGCAGCTTAATTTAGCAGGATTCATGCCAAATCTAAGATAAATTTTTTATGTTTAATTTCATACGCTTATAATTAATTTGACCACCTCCTTGTATCAGATGACCCGGTATTTTTTTCCGCTTTTAAGGCTTTCGGCCCTGGAACCGGCTGATCACCGGTTTTAACGGCCAGCCGAAACCAACCCGCATCCAAAATAGCATGGCGAAAAAGGCAATTATTTTAGATAAATATGACATGCCCCCATTTTGGTTCTAACAGCTCTTTTTTTCCATTTATTCTTGACAGAAATTCGCAAGTCGTCTATAAGGACCCCTTTGACCTGATCCTAAAAATTTATGTCCGAATGCCTATGTTGATCGGGTCTGCAGGAGTTTTTATGGGAAACAGTCTGAAAGGACTTATCGAAAAGAAGAAAAAGGACATCATCCATCGTTGGTTTGAAGCCACCCTTCAAACATATGCACCCGATACTGTGCGGTTCTACAAGGATCAGAAAGACGCATTTGCCAACCCGGTCGGTAGCGCCACCTCTAACGGCCTCCCCATTATACTCGATCAATTGCTCAACGATTTTGATTCGGATGTAATCAAATCCCATCTGGATCCCATTATCCGCATCCGCGCCGTGCAGGATTTTACGGCCGCCCAGGCCACTGCCTTTGTCTTTGGTTTAAAAGAGATTCTCAGGGAATGTCTGGCCGATGAACTCCAGGATACCGCCCGTCTAAAAGAACTGGCAGCCTTTGAATCCAGAATTGATCAACTTGGCCTGGTGGCATTTGACGTTTACATGGAATGCAGAGAAAAGGTTTACGAGATTGCCGCTAACGAGACGCGCAACCAGACCTTTCGAGCCTTTAAGCGGGCCGGCTTAATCGTAGACCCTTCACAAGCGCCCCGAAAGCAAAAAGGCGTTAAACCATAATATACACAACCCGGCAACGGGACTGCCGACGGTGCCGGCAGCCTGAAGCCAAACAGTGAGGTGCTGTTCAATGAATTTAAGGTACATCGTTCCGCTGATTGCCGTTATCATTCTTTTTCTGATTTCGTATTTGGGCGCCCAGGTGTCAGGATTGCAATATGTGTTCGGGGTTGTTGTCCCCTATCTGGCGATTCTTACCTTTGTGCTGGGATTTGCCTATCGCGTGATCAACTGGTCACGCTCACCGGTGCCCTTCAGTATCCCCACGACGGGCGGTCAGCAAAAATCGTTGCCCTGGGTAAAGCATTCCAAGTTCGACAGCCCGGCAAAGGGCTGGCAGGTCGTCGGGCGGATGGCGCTAGAAATTTTGACCTTTCGTTCGCTGTTCAGAAACACCCACATGAAATTAACCCAAGGCGGACGACTGTCATACCAGCTTGAAATTTTCCTGTGGGTGGGCGCGTTGGCTTTCCACTATGCGTTTCTGGTGGTGCTCATTCGTCATTTGCGGTTTTTCACCGAGCCGGTGCCATATTTTGTTCAACTAGTTGAAAATATTGACAGTTTTTTCAGGGTCGAGATTATTTATCCGGCGCTTAAATTCGGTGTGCCCGGAGTCTATCTATCAAGCTTTGTGCTGCTGGGGGCCGTCAGCTATCTGTTTTTAAGACGGCTTTTTGTGCGTCAGGTCAAATACATCTCTATTGCTTCGGATTATTTTCCGCTGTTTCTGATTTTCGGAATCGCACTCAGCGGTATTCTGATGCGCTATTTTACCAAAACCGATGTGGCCGCTGCCAAAGAGCTGACCCTGGGACTGGTCACCTTCCGACCCACGATTCCGGATGGGATTAGCGCCATCTTTTATGTGCACGTCTTTTTGGTCAGTATTTTGATTGCCTATTTCCCGTTCAGCAAATTAATGCATCTGGGCGGTGTGTTTTTAAGCCCCACGCGCAATTTGCCCACCGACACCAGGGCCCGTCGGCACGTGAACCCCTGGAATTACCCAGTGTCGGTGCATACTTATGATGAATACGAGGACGAATTCAGGGACAAAATGGTTGAAGCCGGATTGCCGGTTGACAAAATGCCGGAACCCGCAGCGGCGGAAGAGCCGGCCGCAGAACCGGAGCCAGCAGAGGAAAAGGAGTAAACTATGTCAGACGAAACACCCAAACCGGAAGAGCTCATCCAAATCGATCATCGTCCGCCCAATACGGACTGGATGGAGGTTCCGGCTAATATCCGCAAGGGCATGTATTGTTATGCCTCCAATCCCAAGAGTGTCGAATATATCGGTCTGCCCAATGCCAGACAGTGGAACCCGCTGGATGATGACTGGCAGCTGCCCGAAAATTGGCAGGAAATCATCCATGAAGGCTTTAAGGAGCGCCTGGAAAAATTTCGCTCGTTTAAGGTTTTTATGGATATCTGCGTGCGTTGCGGGGCCTGCTCCGACAAATGCCACTATTATATCGGAACCGGTGACCCCAAGAACATGCCGGTTTTAAGGGCTGAGCTGCTGCGATCCGTTTACCGCAACGATTTTACCCGTATGGGCAAAATTCTGGGCAAAATCAACGGGGCGCGGCCGATGAGCCTCGATGTGCTCAAGGAATGGTGGTACTACCTGTTTCAGTGTTCCGAGTGCCGGCGCTGTTCGTTGTTTTGCCCCTATGGCATCGATACGGCCGAAATTACCATCATGGGCCGCGAGCTGCTCAACTTGCTGGGGCTCAACATCGACTGGATTGCCACGCCGGTGGCCAACTGTTACCGCACCGGCAACCATCTGGGCATCCAGCCGCATGCCTTTAAAGACATGCTCGACTTTTTTGTGGAAGACATCGAAGAAATCACCGGCGTGCAGTTGGACTACAATATCAACAAAAAAGGCGCCGATATTCTTTTTATTACCCCTTCAGGGGATGTGTTTGCCGATCCGGGCACCTACACCGCCATGGGGTATTTGATGCTGTTTCATTATCTAAAGGAAAAATACGGGCTGGATGTTACCTGGAGCACCTATGGCTCCGAGGGCGGCAATTTCGGTTTTTTTACCTCGCATGAGACCATGAAACGGCTCAACTCCAAGATGTATGCCGAAGCAAAGCGCCTGGGGGTCAAATGGATCCTGGGTGGAGAATGCGGCCACATGTGGCGGGTGATCAACCAGTACATGGACACCATGAACGGGCCGACCGATTTTCTGGAGCAACCGGTATCACCCATTACCGGCACCGTATTCGAGAATGCCCGATCAAATAAAATGGTCCATATTGCCGAGTTTACCGCCGATCTGATCAAACATGACAAGCTCGAATTGGATCCCAGCCGCAACGATCACCTAAAGGTCACCTTTCATGATTCCTGCAATCCCTCGCGGGGTATGGGCATATTTGACGAACCGCGTTATGTCATTAATAACGTGTGCAACAATTTTTACGACATGCCGGCCAACACCATCCGCGAAAATACCTTCTGCTGCGGCAGTGGTGCGGGTTTGAATGCCGGTGAGAACATGGAACTGCGCTTAACCGGCGGGTTGCCGCGCGCCAACGCGGTTAAACACGTTCACGAAAGACATGGGGTGAACATGCTGGCCTGCATTTGCGCCATCGATCGGGCCGCACTGCCCCCCCTGATGGAATACTGGGTGCCGGAAGTCGATGTCACCGGATTGCATGAAATGGTGGCCAATGCCCTGATTATGCCCGGCGAAAACGAACGCGCCACCGACCTGCGCGGCGAAGACATTCCGGGCCGCGAAGTCGTTGAAGAACCTGAGGAAGAATCAGACGTTGAGTCGGAGGAACAAGCTGATGAATAGTAAAGTACTCATAGGAACGGGAGTGGTCGTATTTTTGCTCATCGTTTTATTTCCCTTCTGGTACATGCGGGGTAAAGCCGCCCCGATGCCGGAGGTAGAATTGACACCCATGGCCAAGGCAGCCAAAAAATGCGTGCGCTCGACCGAATACATGCGTGCCGAGCACATGCAGTTGCTGGATATCTGGCGGGATTCAGTGGTGCGCGAAAGCAAACGCATTTATGTCAATCCCGAAGGCAAAGAATTTAACATGAGCCTGAGCAACACCTGTTTGGACTGTCATTCCAATAAAGCTGAATTTTGTGACCGCTGTCACAATTTTGCTTCAGTCAGGCCCTATTGCTGGACTTGCCACATTGATAACCCGAAGGAGAAGAGCTAATGGATAGCGGCAGAAGACGCGTTTTACAATTACTGGGAATTTCTGCTCTGGCGGCCACCACCAAGCCGGTTTTGAATGCCTTCGCCAAAGAAGAGCAGGCAGCCGGGGCTGAAGTCATTATTAAAGAAGGGGACAATGTTCTGAAAGCCAGACAGTGGGCCATGGTCATCGATACCCGCAAACTAAAATCCGAGGCGGATGTGGAGCCTTTGATTGATGTTTGCCACAAGATTCACAATGTCCCCAAATTGCAGAACAAAAATCATGAAATCAAATGGATCTGGGATGTGCACTTTCACAATGCCTTTCCGGGCAAGGCCGCCCGGTTTTTAGCCGAAGAGGTCGAGCATCGCCCCTTTCTGGTGCTGTGTAACCATTGCGAGAACCCGCCCTGCGTGCGGGCCTGTCCGACCCAGGCGACCTGGAAACGCGACAATGACGGCATTGTCTTTATGGATTTTCACCGCTGCATCGGCTGCCGCTTTTGCATGGCGGCCTGCCCGTTCGGCGCCAGAAGCTTCAACTACCGGGATCCGCGACCTTTTATCCAGGAAACCAACAAGAAATTTCCGACCCGCATGAAAGGCGTGGTCGAAAAATGTAATTTCTGTGCCGAACGCCTGGCGGTGGGCCAGATACCGGCCTGTGTGGAGGTTTCCAAGGGCGCGCTGGCTTTCGGTGATTTATACGACCCCGCATCGGAGGTGCGCGAATTGATTCGAACCCATTTTACCATTCGTCGAAAACAAACCCTGGGCACCGAGCCCTGTGTCTATTACATCGTGTGAGGTGAACAATGCTTGAATTAGCGCTTAAAGGCGGCAAAAAATACTACGGCTGGATGACCCTTTTAATGGTGATCGTCGGCATCGGCTTTCTGCTGTACCTCAGACAGCTTGATTTCGGTCTGGGGATTACCGGCCTAACCCGGGATGCGTCCTGGGGATTTTATATCGCCAATTTTACCTTTCTGGTGGGTGTGGCCGCCGGAGGGGTGATGGTGGTACTTCCCTATTATCTGCATGATTACAAAGCATTCGGTAAGGTCACCATTTTGGGCGAATTTTTGGCCATCGCTTCGGTCCTGATGTGTTTGACCTTTATCCTAATCGATTTGGGCCAGCCCATGCGGGCATTTAATGTCTTGCTCTACCCGACACCCAACTCCGTGCTGTTTTGGGATGCTATCGTTCTCAACGGCTATCTGTTTCTAAACATTGTCATCGGCTGGAATGTGCTCGAGGCTGAGCGCAACGGAGTCCATTACCAACCCTGGTTAAAGCCTCTGATCTACCTGTCCATTCCCTGGGCCATCAGCATTCACACCGTAACCGCTTATCTTTACGCTGGCCTTCCGGGTAGAGGCTTCTGGATGACCGCTATTCTGGCGCCGCGCTTTTTGTCTTCCGCCTTTGCGGCCGGTCCGGCGCTGCTGATTTTGTGCTGCCTGATCATTCGCCGCGTAAGTAGCTTTGATCCCGGGCGGGAGCAGATTCAATCTCTGGCCAAAATCGTGGCCTATGCGATCTGCATCAATGTGTTCTTTTTCCTGTGTGAAGTCTTTGTGGTGTTTTACAGCCAGATTCCCGAGCACATGGATCACATCAAATACCTGTTTGTCGGTCTGCACGGCCATGGGGCCTATGTACCCTGGATGTGGGCCTCGTTTATCCTGATGACCGTCGGCATTATTTTGACCGTCGTTCCTACTACCCGCAAAAATGAAGGTGTGCTGGCCGTGGCCTGTGTGGTTATTTTTCTGGGAACCTGGATTGACAAGGGGCTGGGAATGATCGCCGGCGGTTTTACCCCCTCACCGCTGCATGAAGTCAACGAGTACATCCCCTCATGGCAGGAAGTTGTGATCGCTCTGGGCGTGTGGGCCATGGGTTTTCTGGTTTTGACCGCGCTGTTTAAAATTGCGGTTTCGGTCAAAGAAGAAACCCGCAGCTAATCACTTCACTTAATCTGATCATATTTAGGAGGGCTTTCTCGCTAGGAGCCCTCCTTGTTTTGTCCCCCTTAGCGCAATTTTCCATCCCTAAACCTTCTTGACGAAAATCATATTTAATGATACGGTTTTTACGAAACGTAAATAACGTATCGTAAATACCGTATGATTGGAGCATTTGGTGGAAAACCCCTTTAAATACGGCGGCCTCGTTCGCGGACCTTACTTTGCGGACCGCAGAACTGAGATGAATGAGCTCAAGCGGGAAATGCTGAACTTAAATCGGGTCTTTTTGGTGTCTCCCCGCCGATTTGGCAAAACGTGCCTGCTTTTCAATCTCATCGAAAGGTTGGAGCGCAACGCCATCGCTTGTGTGTACATCGACCTGAATGCCTATCCGGATGTCAAAAGCTTTGCAACAGCTCTGACAGGCCTGACCGCTAAAGCACTGGAAACGAATACCGACAAACTCCTTAAGATGTTTGCCGGTTTTCAAAAGCTACGACCCAAAGTCAGCGTGGATCAGAACGGAAACATCACCGCAGGTCTTGAGCTTGCAATCGCCGAAAAAGAAGCCCTTTCGGCGCTGCTTGAAGGTTTGCGTCACGCTGAAAATCTGGCCGCCAAAAAGAAAAATAAACTGGTGGTCATCATTGATGAATTTTCCGATCTTGAAAAATTCAATGGCCAGACAGTTGAGAAAGCGTTGCGGTCTGAAATACAGAAACACGCGCATATCGGCTATATTTTCTCCGGTTCCGAGCAATCGGTTATGCTGGCCATGACCGGCGGCCGCACGCGCGCTTTTTATAAGTTGGGCCGCATCATGGAGCTGGGGCCGATTGCTCTCAAAGTCTATACCAGGTTTATTCAGAAATGGTTAAAAAAGGGCGGTTACGCGGTAAATCAAGAGGATTTGAAACGGATTTTTGATATCGGTGATAATGTCCCTTATAATATCCAGCGTTTGTGCAATGTTATGTGGGACGCTGCCAGGGAGACCAAGGTCATAGAGCCGGCCTTGATTGAAAAACTACCGGTCATTATTGCCCGCCAAGATTCACCCCATTATGAAATGCTGTGGCGCTCGGCCACTCAATCCCAGAAGATTCTTATGATTGCTTTAAGCCAGGATCAGACCGCTAAGCCGTTTTCAAAAGAATTTCAATTAACACACGGCATCGGTCCCTC